>JACRAG010000549.1 GCA_016213455.1 Anaerolineae bacterium
CACCTGGTCGTGGGTGCAGGTGAAAGACCATGCGCGCCTCTACCGCACGCTGGTTGAAGAAGGCTTCATTCACCACGCCAGTATGATCCACGGAGATCAAAAGGCTGCGTTGTTGCAGGCCTGCAAGTTCCTGAATATCCAGCCCGTGCTGGTTGACTGAGGTCAACCATGAAGCGTGTGCGCGTGGTTGGCCTGGGCATGGCTTACCTGGATATTTTGATCCGGGCGGAACGCCTGCCTACCTGGGAGGCGAGTGCCGTCCTGGATGGGTTGGCGATTGAGGGTGGGGGGCCGGTGGCAACGGCGCTGGTGGCAGTACAGCGCCTGGGGTTGCAAACCGGGTTCATTGGAACCTATGGCAGCGACCGCCTGGGGCAAATCAAGATGCAAACTCTGGTCGAAAATGGCGTGGACGTGAGTCAGTCCATTCGACGTGATGGACCGGAAAATGAAGCTGTCTTGGTCACGGTGCATTCTGGGACAGGCGAGCGCTTGTTTTCATCCCATCGTTCGCCCCCAAACCCGCCGCTTTCTCCCAGTGAATTGAGCCGTGCCTATATCACCGCTGCTGATGCGCTTCATCTGGATGGCAAACACGCCGAAGCCGCCTTGCAAGCTGCGGGTTGGATGCGCGCAGAGGGAAAGCCGGTGATGCTGGATGGTGGAGCCACCCAAGGTCCGGTCCCGGATGACATGAAAGCGTTGGTCCGATCCGTGGATATTCTCATTTGCGGGAATGGCTTTGGTCCGGCTTTGACCGGGGTGGCGGATTTGTGGGAAACCGGACGGATGCTTCTGGATTGGGGGCCAAAGGTGGTTGTTCAGACAGAAGGCGCCAATGGTTGTTACACGGTGACCAAAGAAGAGCATTTTCACACCCCGGCGTTCCCGGTTGAGGTGGTGGATACAACAGGAGCGGGGGATGTTTTTCACGGCGCGTTCTTGTTTGGAATGCTGCAAAAGTGGGACCTGCCCCAGATTGTGCGGTTCAGCGCTGCCGTGTCTGCGATCAAATGCACCCGCTTGGGAGGCCGGCCCGGCATCCCAACCTACCAGGAGACGATGAAATTTCTACAGGAACGGTCCTGAAGGAACCTGTAACGCCAGCTTGCTGCGCATAGCCAACGCGGCTGCGCGCTGATCAAGTCTTGTCTTACCGTTCGAAACAAAAATGCGCCCACGACAGCGGGCGCATTTTTGATTCTTGGCCTAGCCTTCAGATCAGGCTGGATTGTTTTCCAATTCGACATCCCCTTCTGCACGGGCTTTCAATTGGGCGCGGAGGAGCGCAATATCTTTGGGAATGTGGTAGGTTGCGCCGAGGAATGCAAGAAAGCAAACGGCCCATGCGGCTGTGCACAGGATGAGAATGGCGGCTCCGAGCGAAAAATTTACCGCGATGATGCCAGCCAGCAGGGGAGCCAGCGCGGAACCGATGGTTTCGATCAGGTTTTGGATCGACATGGAGGTGCTGCGCACTTCCGGGAGGGTAATGTCGAACACGGTGGAAGCCACGTTGGGGCCTGCCATCGGGATGAATATGGCGGTCAAACCGAGCATGACAGCAAACAAGACCTGGCGCTCATTGGGTATGCTCAAGGTGATCCATAGCAGGATGGCGCCCATGATGACGCCGGTCGTGGCGACAATCAACCGTCCACGCGGAGTCTTTTTGAACAGCCAGTCACCGATGGCCCCGCCCAATGGGTAACCGGCTGCCAGCACAATCACCGCAAAGACCATGGTGAAAAATACCGCATCGGCGCTGTAGTTGCGCTCGGTTTCGAGATAACGGAAAAACCAGTAGGTGATCACCGTCCAGGGGAAGACGCCGAAGAATCCCTGCAGGTAAAGTAAACGCAACGATGGTTTTTTGAGTAATGCGAGGGCAGTCTTCCAGTTGAAGTTATGCGCAGCGATATGTTCCACATTTTGGAGTTCAGGTTCGCTTTGTCCGCGGGTGGGCTCTTTGACGCCAAAGAAGATGACGGCTGAGAGCACAATCCCCAGGCTGCCGGTGATGAAAAAGACTCCCTGCCAGCCCACGATTCCTCCCAGTAACATGGCGAGCAGCATACCCATCATGTAGCCCAGGGGTTGAGAAATTTCAAGCAAGCCGTATACCTTACCCCGGATTTTCGGCTCAAAATAATCCGAGACCAGGCTGAAAATGCCGGGATAACTCGAATCATCGATACCGGTCGAAGCGCGTGTGATGACAAAGGCTTTGTAGGTTGGAGCAATCGCATTCAACCAGGTGGTGGCGCCCCACAACAGTGAAGCCAAGGCGAGCAGTTTTGACCGGGCGTAGCGGTCGTACAGGTAACCCCACAGGGGATAACATATCCCACCCACGATCAATGCACCGGTAGTGACTGCGCCCATCTGCACTTCGTCGATATGGAATGTTGCCATGATCTGCGAAGTGAGTGGCCCGATCAGCAGTTTATCGGATTGGTGTAAAAGCATAAAAAAGAAGAAAGTGGCGAAAACGAACCATCGATGGCCCTGGTTGTTCTTCATCGGTTTCCCTCGAAGTATGATGAAATGATCCTCTCATTCTATATCAGATAGTCGGGGAGAATAGGCCGATCCAGCCTATTATTTTCGCGAAGGTCGAAATGAGGCGCCTGAAATCCGGTTGACCCTATAATGTAGGAGAACCAGGATCAAACCATCGGAAAATGGAGAGATCCTGGAATTATTCGCTCGTGAGTTAATCAGGTTGAGGAGGTTGCATGAAGCATGGAACGATCTTGTTGATCGGCAATGCGCATATTGACCCGGTCTGGCTGTGGCAGTGGCCTAAGGGAATGCATGAGGTCAAGGCGACGTTCCGGTCTGCGTTGGACCGAATGAATGAAAACCCGAATTTCAAGTTCACGGCATCTTCCAGCCAGTTCTATGCCTGGGTCGAAGAGTGCGATCCAGGCATGTTTAAAGAGATTCAAGCCAGGGTTGCTGAAGGACGGTGGGAACTGGTGGGCGGATGGTGGGTGGAACCGGACTGCAACATCCCGTGTGGTGAGTCCTTCGTCCGGCAGGGGTTGTATGGGCAGCGATATCTATTGGAAAAATTTGGGCGCAAGGCAACAATCGGATATAACGTGGACAGCTTTGGACATCATGCCATGCTGCCGCAGATCCTGAGTAAGATGGGATTGCGCGAATATGTGTTTATGCGCCCGTCAGACGAGGAGAAAGCGCTCCCGACCCGGGCATTCTTGTGGCAATCGGCGGATGGTTCGCAGGTCAGGGCCTTTCGGATCTTCCAGGCCTATAACTCTACCGAGGATGATTTGCGCACAAAGGTGACAAGCCACATCCCGCTACTGGACGATGAATGTGATGTGACCATGTGTTTCTACGGGGTCGGTGATCACGGTGGCGGGCCAACCAAAAAAAGCCTTGCCAGCATTGCGCGTATGCAATCTGAGCCCGGTCTGCCGGAATTGCGCATGGCAGTCGTGGCGGAGTATTTCGATCGCATCGGCGGTCTAGCGCTGCCTGTGATTCGGGGTGAACTACAGCATCATTCGCGAGGCTGCTATTCAGCGCATGCGGCGATCAAGAAAGCCAACCGGAAAGCAGAGGTTGGTTTACTGGCTGCAGAGCACCTTGGGGTAATGGCTCGCGACCTGGTGGGTTGGCGGTGTCCTGATCTGGAGAAAGCCTGGAAAACCCTTTTGTTTAACCAGTTTCACGACACACTGGCGGGTACGGCAATCGAGGCGGCGTGTGAGGATGCGCTTCATGCGCTGGGATCCTGCCAAACTGTGGCTCAGGAGGAGGCGCATAAAGCGATACAAGCCATCGCTTCCCAAATCAAGGTAGATGAGCAGGAATGCATCCGGCCGATCCAGGTTTTCAATCCGTGCGGGTGGGCGCGTAATGAGCCGGTGGAATTGGAGTTCATTCAACTTCCCCCAAACAGCCTGTTGCTGGATGACCAGGGAAAGCCTGTGCCTATTCAAGATGTTGGATCTGCCACAGTAATGGACGGCAAAGGTCGGCTGTGTTTTATGGCTGACCTGCCTGCCATGGGCTACCGGACCTATAAGTTCTTGTTGACTGAAAAACCAGTGACTTTTGATTCCTTCTCTGCCTCAGATACTCATATTGAAAATCAATATCTTCGGGTGGATATCGACCCGGAGAACGGCAGCCTGAGCATTTTTGATAAA
>JACRAG010000545.1 GCA_016213455.1 Anaerolineae bacterium
ACCGGGTTACGCCGTGGGGCGGGGCGGGTTGTTTCATCCACTTGAAGCTCGGAGCGATACGACTCCAAATTACCTCCAAAAACCGGTCAAACCCGCCAAGAGACGAATTGACCGAAAAAACGATAGATATTGGAATTATAAAGCGGCTTGAAGGGGAGGGCAAGACGAAGGCCCATTTTAGCGGGCAAATGTAAGGATTTCCTAATCTAATTGGATCAAAAACGTCACCAGCTTTCCGCGGTGCCTTCACCTGGACGGGGATAGAGACGCGGATGCAGGTTGGATTGCGGCAGGAGCAGGTGGTCGCTATCTTCGTAGTAGATATCGCGATCAATGACGCGCCGTTCCTTGTTGGCAAACAAGATCACATCGCTCTCGATCGTGCGGGCGGGGTAGATGATCAACCCGGAACCGATGCGGCAGTTGTGCCCAACGCAGCCCCCCAGCACAGGCCGGTTGGAGGTGCGCAGCGCGCCGCTGCCGTCGCGGGCTTTAATGGGTGAGGAGAGCAGGTTGAAATCGGTCCAGGTGTTGCCGGCGCCGATGAAGGTATTGCGTCCAATCACGCACATTTGCAGGCAGGTGTTTTGGGCAATGAGGCAGTTGTCCATCACACTGGTCATGAACAGCGAGGCGCGGAAGGGCAGGAAGGTGCCGTCGCCAACCACCGAAAGCATCAACTGGCAGCCCTGCGAGATGTTCACGTTGTCGCCGATGATACAGTTTTCGATGACGGCATTGGCGCCGATGGTGACATTGTCGCCAATCGTGGTGGGACCGTGGATGATCGCGTCCGGGTCGATGACGCAGTTGCGCCCGATTTGCACCACTTTGGAGCACTGCAGCAGCTGGCGCCCTTCATAGATCGCGGCTGCCAGCACCTGAATCTTGAAAATCGGATCGCGGTCCAGGCGCTCCTCAAAGCGCGCGCCGCGCCCAAACAGGCCAAAGATGCCGTCGGCGACAAAGATGTGCACCCACGAGTCGATTGCCAGCAGGGAACGCAGCGGCACCTGGTAGGTCAGGTCGCCCTGGGTGACCGCCATGTACTGCGGGATATGATAATAGCCAATTTCGCGGGATTGCAGGTCAATCACCAGCGGTTCAGCGCCGGGTTCGGGGCCGTTGGGGTAATACCACAGGTCCACGAGGTAGATGTCGCCGGCGGGGGTGTATGAAATGGACAGGGGCAGGATGTGCTCGCGAAATGCGCCATCTTTGATGGAAAGGGCTGCCCGCACCGGGCGGTTGAGCTTGCGCGCCTGGCTTAGAAACGCCTGCATGTACCCTTCGTCAAAAAAGAGGTTGTCGCGGTATACGATGCATGGTTCATGCACCGGGGGCAGCGGTGCGCCCTGGGGCAGTTCAATTTCGCGTGTGGTATAGGGGGCGAGCACATCGCGCTGGATCAGCCATAGGGGTTTATTCAACACGCGCAAATCGCGCGCCGGTTCGTTGAAGGGCACAATGGCTCGCCTGGATTGAAGGATGATCTTCAGCATGTGCGGTTGCCCCAAGCGCGGGTCATTCCAGCGCTTTCTTTTCGATGCGGAAGGTGCAGGTTGGCGCTCCGGCGTAAGTGCAGCGGGTCTCGGTGATGCGGTAGTACTTTCCACCGGACACCCATCCCATAAATTCCTGCAGGATGCCGACCACCATGAAACACATCGGCGCGCTGGCGTGCAAATCCTGATCGCCGGCGCAGCTGTCCACGCGCCAGATCCAGGCCTGTTCTTCTTCTGAGATTTCCACGTTCAGGCCGGTGGATAGGGTGAAGATGCCTGCCATAATCTGCAGCCCGGCCCGCACACGTTTGGGCGCGGGCAGCAGGCGGTAATCCATGCCGGTGATGCCGGCTTGCTCCCCCCAGCGGTTGAGACCGTGTTTGAAGACCGCCCGCCCGGCACGCAGCGCCACGCCCTGACCACTCTGCGCGCCGTATTGCTCGATGAAGACGGCATTAACGCGATTCAGGGGCAGACCGGCCTGGGCGCAGGAAGATTTCCCGGCGCGTTTCAATAACGCTACGGCTTCCTGTGCGCCAACAATTTCTTTAACCCCCTCCAGAAGCACTTTGTGCATGTCATTCAAGGTGTATGCTGGGTCCAATGGGCCGTTAATCCTTTGAGAGTGGGGTGTCTAAAAAGTCTTTCAATTTTGCCATACAATCCTGGGGTTCGTCCATCATGATGAAGTGCCCTGCCGTGGGATAAACTTCGATGCGCGCGTGAGGTACGCCCTGCTGCAGAGGCTGCCACTGGCGGGGATGGACGATGTTGTCGCGTTTGCCGTACATGCCCATCACCGGTACCTGGATGGTGTTCAACCGGGGGCGCAGATCTGTGCGGTGCAGCGAGGCGATGGAGACCAGGAAAGATTCGAGATTGGTGCGGGATAAGTCGCGATCCATCATATCGGGGAAACGCGGGTCGCGGCAGATGAAAGGCGATGCGACCCGCATGGCAGCGCGGAAAACCGGGAAGAAGGAGAACAGGCTCCAGGCGATGGGACGCATGCCAGCCAGCTTGAGCGGCAGCGCCAGCGACGAGCCGGCAATGGGCGAACCGATCACAGTCACTTTCTGGACTTTTTCGGGATGCTGGATGGCCATGGAAAGGCTGACCGTGCCGCCCATCGAGTGACCGATCAACGGGGCGTTGACGATGCCGAGCTGGTCCATGAACTGGTTGACCAGGCTGATGAAATCCTGCACATAATAGGTGTTGCGCTTGGTACCCGATTCGCCGAAGCCCCAGAAGTCGAGCGCATAGGTGCGGTAGTAACGCCCCAGGAAGGTCATGGTCTCCTGCCACAGCCCCCAGGATCCAAGCCAGCCATGCAGTAAGATGACCGGCTTTCCGCGGCCGAATACTTCGTAGTGCAGGATCCCTTGGTCGGTGGTGATGGAAGACAACCTGAACTCCCAGGGAAGCCGATCAGGCTTCGCCGGTTTCCATTTCAGCCAGGATGGAGTAAAGCAGCTCGAGCAGCACGCCTTTCACGGTTTCACGTTTGCGCGCCACGCAGGGCAGCAGTTTAACCTTGGGGTCCAGGCGCAGCGCCAGGCGCATGTCGTCTAAATCCCACGCGTCCGGCATATCCTGTTTGTTGGCAGCGACGACGTAAGGCGTGGGGGCGTAGGCTCGGAAGGTCTGCAAGATGCTGCGCGCTTCCCGGAAGGTTTCGGGACGGGTGCTGTCCACCATGACGATGAACCCCAACATGCCTTCAGAAAGGATCTCCCACATGAAATCGAAGCGTTTCTGGCCGGGCGTGCCAAACAGGTAAAGCACCAGGTCGTCATCCACGGTGATGCGGCCAAAATCCATGGCCACCGTGGTGGTTTCTTTGACTTTTTCTGCTTCCGCGGTGATCTTGCGTTCGGTGGCAACGACGTCAATCTCGCTGACAGATTGGATGAAAGCTGTCTTTCCGGCGTTGAACGGGCCAGTCACCACCATTTTTACCGTTTGCATGAGACTATATACCTCGCAGCGAATGGATTAGAGAGAACGAATGCGGCTGATCAGGCGGTTCAACATGGACTTCTGTTCGCCCTTGTCGTTGGTGGGGAACTGGCGCGGCTGCTGTCCTTGCGGTCGTGGGGCTGCGCCTTCCGGCCTGACGATCTCAACCAGGCCGGCCTGAATCAGGCCGTAAACCACCCGGCGAATCTCCAGGTCGTTCATTTTGGTCGCGCGTGAAATCTGGCGGATACTGTTCTTGGGATTGACATAGGAGACAACCCGCCATTCTTCCACGCTCAAGTTGATGTTGCGGATGTTGGTGCCGGGCCGTTCGCTGAATTTCAGCGCCATGTCGAGGCTGGGGATTTCTTCCTGAAGCTGTTCCCACTCGCGCAGTTGGCGCGAGCCTTCAATGATCAGGTTCTCCAGGTCCACCCGCACGGTAATTTTGCCGTCCACGGGCAGGCTGTCCGCCTCGAATCGGAAAAAGCCCTCCACCCAGGTGAAGAGGCGCCGGATGATGCCGACGAAATAGGTTTGCAGGCTGGTCAGAATGGCATCCTGGCTCAGGTAGCCTGCGTTGATTAACAACAGGCCGATTTCCTTGTCGCTCATCTGGGCTGTGCGTTCTTTGAGGAGTTTGTATTGCGATTGGGAAATTTTGCGTGTCTGGAGGAGGATGTAAGCCAGGCTGCCATCCTCGGCGCCAATCTGTGCATAGGCCAGTTTGCCTTGCCTGAACGTGATGCGCGCAGTCTCGCCGGGACCTTCTATGACGAGCTGCCCGGTCTTCTGCGCCAGATTAATCAGGTTGAGCAGTTGGGTGATGGAAAAATCCCGCAGGTTGCCTTTTAATGCCATGACGGCTCCGAAGATGAAAGGAAGGGACTACCAAAAGATTATATCAGGAAATGAAAACAGGCATCCATTACGGGAGCCTTACAAATCTGCGCTTTTTTATCTGGTACAATACCGCCTATGTTCAAGAAATCCTACCTATTAGCTGGACGGATCGCGCTGGTTGCTTTGGCGCTGGCTGTTCTGGCGTTTCTTGTGTACCAGATTCCGGCTGTCAACTCCCGGTTGGGTTGGCGGTTGGATTTTGCCATGGCTTATGTGCGCGGTGTGATCAACCCCGTGCAGGCCCTGCCCACCCCGCGTGTGGTGCAGGCAGCCGTTGAAGCGACACAGACCCCCACCTCCGAAATAACCGCCACCCCGGCGCTCATTACCCCAACCCCGGCGCCGCCGACACTGACGCCGACCATCACCCTCACGCCCACAGCCATCCCTGGCAATGTGCAGCTCCCCGCGCCAGCCTGGGAAAAGCAGGATATCAATAACTGTGGACCAGCCACATTGTCCATGTATTTGCGTTTTTATGGCTGGGAGGGCGACCAGAAGGCGATTGCCGGGCTGGTGAAACCGGTCAACGAAGACCGCAATGTCAACGTGGAAGAGCTGCTCTATTACACTCGCACCAAGGTGGGCTGGTTGAATTTTGAGTACCGGGTGGGCGGCAACACCGACCTGCTGCGCAAGTTCATCGCCGCGGGAATTCCGGTGATGATTGAAGAAACCTTTATGATGGCAGAAAGCTACTGGCCCAACGATGACCGCTGGGCCGGGCACTATTTGCTGGTCACCGGTTACGATGATTCGCGTGAGTTGTTCACCACGCAAGATTCCTTCGTCAGCGCGGACCTGAGGGTCTCCTACCGCGATCTGGACACCAACTGGCGTTCGTTCAACCGCGTGTATATCCTGGTTTACCGCCCCGATCAGGAGGAGACGGTCAAAGCCATCCTGGGCGAGGATTGGGACAAGGATGTGAACCGTCAGAATGCGCTGGAGGCGGCCCAGGCCGAGACGGAGAAAGACCCGTCGAATGGTTTTGCCTGGTTCAACCTGGGATCCAATTTGGTATACTTTGACCGGTACGATGAGGCATCTAAAGCATACGATCAGGCGCGCAAAGTGGGTCTTCCGCAGCGCATGTTGCGCTACCAGTTCGGCCCCTTCCTGGCCTATTTCCACTCCCTGCGCACGGATGAACTGCTTGCGTTGACCGAGTATGCGTTGAAAATTACGCCGAACTCGGAAGAAGCCTTGTTGTGGCGTGGCTGGGGCCTGTTCCGGTCGGGGGACCGTGAAGGGGCGGTAGCGTTGTTCCAGAAAGCGCTGGCGGAAAATCCGACCTACCAGGATGCCGTGTATGCGCTGGATTATGTGAACTCGAATTAACGGGGGTCGCATGGCGCCATTTGCCGACGAGCCGCAAGGAAGACCGAACGAACCGATGCCGGAGAATCAGAACGGCCTGAAGGCGTTTGAAATTCTCGGTAAATTCCTGGAAGAAGATGAATGGTTCCCGCGCCGCGTGGAAGGGCGATATTCCTATTCCATGTCCTACACGGGGCACAATGGGGATCTGCGCTGTTATGCCGTGATGCGGGTTGACCTGGAAGAATACCTGTTTTACGCCATCGCGCCGGTGAAGATTCCGGAGGAAGTGCGCCCGG
>JACRAG010000546.1 GCA_016213455.1 Anaerolineae bacterium
ATTCGAAAGGTGGAGGGGGGTTGTTTGACCGGAAGCTCTTTCCAAAAGTGGTCTGGACGAAACGGAAGCGCGCCAATTTTCGGGTTGGAATGGCCTTCCTGCTGCCCTGGCTGATTGGTTTTTTTGCCTTCACGCTGTACCCCATGGTGGCGTCGTTGTATTACAGCTTCACTGTTTACCATTCCAAGCGTTTGCCCGATTGGGTCGGTGTACAAAATTATGCCAACCTGCTTTCGGACGATAAGTTCTGGATTTCCCTTTCCAACACCCTGTACATGGTGGTCATTGCCGTACCGCTGGGGTTGTTCGCATCATTTGTCTGCGCCGTCTTGTTGAATCTCAAGGTGCGTGGGCAGTCATTTTACCGGGTGGTGTATTTTCTGCCATCCATCGTACCCACCGTGGCGGGCACCATTCTTTTTCTGTGGCTGCTCAATCCCCAGGTCGGCTTGATCAACACCCTGCTGGGCAAGGTTGGCATCGACGGACCAAACTGGATGGCTGATCCACAGTGGTCCAAGCCGGCGTTGATCCTGTTGGGTCTGTGGGGCATGGGCGGGACGATCATCATTTATCTTTCCGGTCTGCAGGATGTGCCCATCAGCCTGATCGAGGCGGCGGAGCTGGACGGTGCGAGCTGGTTCCAGCGCCTGGTGAACATCACCATCCCCATGGTGTCACCCATCACGTTATTCAACCTGATCACCGGCGTGATCGGCATGTTCCAATATTTCGCGCAGGCTTATGTGGTCGGCGGGGGCGACAGCCTGGGTCGTCCGCTCAATTCCACCCTGTTCTACAGTGTGTACCTGTACCAGAATGCATTCCTCTTTTTGAAGATGGGTTATGCCTCCGCGATGGCGTGGATCCTCTTCATCATCATTTTGATTTTCACGCTCCTGCTGCTCAAAGTGAGCGATAAATTTACCTACTATGCGGGGTAAGCGGCGATGAAAACGGAAACCACCTCTCCCGCTCCCTACCTGGCTGCCGCGCATGGGCATGCCGGCGTTTTACACCCGATGATGCGCGTGCGCAGAATCCTGGCGGCCTTGTTTGGGCATGCACTGCTGATATTTGTCGGGTTGTTTTTCGCTGTTCCGTTTCTATGGATGCTGTTGACCGCTTTTAAATCCGACCAGGATGTCTTCCGCAGCCCGCCGCGCTGGCTGCCTTATGACAATGTGCGCGTGGAAGTCAACGGTGAGATGCTGCCGCTGTACGATGTGAAGACACCGGAGGGTGAGAAGCGGCTGGCGATGATCAAGATCGTCGATGGCGTGGGCACGTTTGTGGACCCGGCGCTGCCTGACCAGCCCTTTGACCTGAAAATGCAGCAGGGCAAGGAGCGCATCGCGACAGCAATCATGGAGATCTCCTTCCGCTGGAAGAATTTTCCGGATGCCATGAACCGCGGCAGCCGCCCGGGGGTGGGGGCCAGTTTCTGGGTTTATTTCCGCAACAGCCTGATCATCGCAGCCTTCACCATTGTGGGCACGCTGCTTTCCAATGCGCCGGTGGCGTATTCCTTCGCGCGCATCCGCTTCCCCGGTCGCGATTTGTTGTTTGTAATTATCCTGGCGACGATGATGCTGCCCTTCCAGGTCACCATGATCCCGCTTTACCTGCTCTTTAATGACTTTCTGGGTTGGGGGGACTCTTTTCTCCCCCTGATCATTCCGACATTTTTCGCCAATGCCTGGGATGTATTTTTGCTGCGCCAGTTCTTCCGGACGATCCCGGAGGAAATGTGCGACGCCGCGCGCGTGGACGGCGCACACGAATGGCAGATCTTCACCCAGATTGTGCTGCCGCTTTCGGTGCCGGTGCTGGCGACGATTTCGGTCTTCACTTTCCTGTATGCCTGGAATGATTTCACCGGTCCGCTGCTCTTCCTGACCAGCCCACGCAACTTCACCATGGCGCTGGGACTGCAGGATTTTCAGGGCCAGAAGACGATTGTCTGGAACCAGTTGATGGCTGCCGCCACGGTCTTTACGCTGCCGATTATCATCGCATTTTTCTTCGCGCAGAAGACCTTCATTCAAGGCATCAAGCTGACTGGCTCGAAGGAATGAGGACCCCATGCAACTGCTCAAAGTCAACCAGTATCAGATCGTCAATCCGGCTGGCGAGCCGGTGCGCCTGCGGGGTTACAACGTGGGCGGCTGGCTGAACATGGAGGATTTCATCGATGGATTTGTGGGTGCCGAGCACAATTTGCGCGCTGCCATGGCGCGCGCCCTGGGGAATGAGAAGGCGGCATTCTTCTTCGAACGCCTGCTGGATTATTTCTTCACCGAAGAGGATGTGATCGCCATGCGGGCGGTGGGCGCCAATGTGCTGCGTTTACCGTTCAACTATCGCCATTTTGAAACCGATGAGCGCCCTTTTGATTACCTGGAGTCCGGTTTTGCCCGCCTGGATCGCGCGTTGGATTGGTGCGCGAAGCACGGCATCTATGTGATCCTCGATTTTCACGCCGTTCAGGGGTGGCACAATCCGGATTGGCACAGTGATAACGCGCATGTGCATATTTTGCTGTATCACGAAAAGCAGTACCAGGACCGGTTTGTGGCGCTGTGGGAGCAGATGGCTAAACGCTACCATAAGCACCCGGCGCTGCTGGGGTATGACCTGATGAACGAGCCGTGTACGCGCGTGCGCTATGAAGAATACGACTCGCCGGACTACAATTGGACTGCATTGAATGCGCTGTACCGGCGGGCTGCCGAGGCCATTCGCCGCATCGACAGTCATCACATCCTCTTTGTCGAGGGCGACAACTTTGCCTGTGAATATGGCGGGCTGGATGACTCTTTTGACGACAACCTGGTGGTCAGCACGCACAATTACATGTCACCCACCGGGGGCGGAGACCCGTACCCCGGCGTGATCGACGGGCTGTTCTGGAACCGCGACATCGTGGCGGCGGAATTTGGCATGCACTCCGGCACGCGCCTGGCTTTTCAGGCCCGCAAACCGATCTTCGTGGGTGAGTTTGGGGTGTGGTATGCCGGCTACCCGGATGCGCTGGGCTATCGCGTGGCGGCGTTGGATGACCAGCTTGGGGTGTTCGACTCAGCCGGGGTGCATTGGGCCATCTGGACCTGGAAGGACATCCATTCGATGGGTTCCTACAACCTTGATCCGGAGTCGGCTTTTGTGCGCACCATCGCGCCGATCATGAAATTGAAAGAACAAGCGGCGGATTGGGAAGGCGAGATGCCCCAAGGAAAAGTGGCCCAGGCTTTGAAAGCCACCGCGGACGCCATCGATGCCAGCCTGGAAGGAGAGGGCATCGCGCGGCGCATCGACCGGAGCTGGTTCGCCCAATACACTTTGTTTGGCTACCTGGCGCAGTTCTTACAGGTGCCCTATGCCGACCTGTTCCGCGGCAAAAGCGAGGAGCAGTTGGATGACCTGTTGAGCGCTTTCGCGTTCAAGAACTGTGTGCCCAAACAGCCGCTGCTGGATGTCATCCGCAGCCATTGTTGAGCCACGCAGTCCATTGGTTTGACAGGAATGAAACCCGGGGAGGGAAGATGAAATTTGCGATTGCCGGAGCCGGTTATATCGCTGAAATCCATGCCAAAGCGCTGCAGAACAACGGTGCTTCGCTGACCACCGTGATCGAGCGTTTTCCGGAGAAAGCCTGCGCTTTTGCCGAGAAGCTGGGTGCGCCCGGATGCTATGCGGAGATCGAAGAGGCGCTGGCGCAGGCCGATTTTGATGCGCTGGTGATCGGAACGCCCAACTTCTTGCACGCGCCGCAGGCCATCGCTGCGCTACGCGCTGGCAAGCATGTGCTGGTGGAAAAGCCCATGGCGATGAACAGTGTGGAAGCGCAGGCCATGGCGGAGGCTGCGCAGCAATCCGGAGCCTGCCTGATGGTGGCGCACTGCTGGCGTTTTGACCAGGATGTGCTTTGGCTGCGCGAGCGGGTTGGACAATTGGGAAAGATCATCCGCACCAAGGGGTACGGCGTGCACACGCATTGGGGACCGGCAGGCTGGTTCACCCAACAAGCGCTGGCGGGTGGCGGCGCGCTGGCAGATATGGGCATTCATGCCCTGGACACGGCGCGCTTCTTGCTGGGAGACCCGCAGCCGGTATCGGTTTATGCGAAAATGGGGACGAATTACAAAGATTTTGATGTGGACGACACAGGCGTGATGATCGTCGAGTGGGATAATGGTGCAACATCCTATATCGAGTCGGGCTGGTGGCAGCCGCACAGTGACGGACCCGAGGCTGCCACCCAGGTGTACGGTACGCGCGGCTTTGGGCGATTGTTCCCTACGCGCCTGGAACTGCCCAATCCACAGACAGAGCAGGTGGAGGTCGAAGAATCGGGCTTTGCTTTTCCGCGCGTGGAACACTGCCCGCAGGAAATGTATGATGCCCAGATGGCCTATTTTATCGATTGCATCAACCGCGGCACAACGCCGGTTCCTGGCGCACAGGAGGGACTGGTGAACATGAAAGTGGTCGACGCAGCTTATCAATCCAGTAAAACCAGGAAGGTTGTGGAAATCGCATGAAAATCGGAATCGTTGGTGGAACCGGCAACATCAGTCAACCCA
>JACRAG010000554.1 GCA_016213455.1 Anaerolineae bacterium
CCCTGGTTTTACACGGCGCCTGCCAACCGATTAACTCACCCGCCGGTCACAATCCTGTCCACCCAAGTCAGGCCAGAAAGCGTGACCTGAGACACATCGCTACGCGATGCCTCGCGGTTATACTGCCTGATGGAGATCCTGATTGGACAATAAACCTGTGGAAACATCCTACACCCCTGATATCGCCAACCCACCTCTGGGTGCCCCGACACAGCAGAGTTTCGCCACCATCCCTCAAAACGGCATTTTCTCGCGCCTCAAAGATCCGTTCAGCGTGCTCAGCCACTTGGCTGCCGCGATTTTCTTTCTAATTGGTAGCGCCTGGCTGACGCTTTCGGCGCTTATCGCGGGCAGGCCCATGCACGCCCTGGGTTTCGGTCTGTTCGGGCTTGGACTGGTACTGCTTTATTCCGCCAGCGCCACCTATCATCTGCTGCGCGTATCGCCGGCAGTCGAACGCTGGCTGCGCCGCGCCGACCACATGATGATCTACATTCTCATCGCCGGAAGCTACACGCCTTTCTGCCTGGTGGTGCTGCCGGGTGCCTGGGGACCTGCGCTGTTGATCGCCATCTGGTCTTTCGCGGTAGCCGGCATCCTGCTCAAATCCTTCTATCTGGAAGCCCCGCGCTGGCTGACCGTGGGTATTTACATCGTCATGGGCTGGCTGTGCATCGCCGCCATCCAACCTCTGGTGCAGGGACTGACCACCAGCAGCCTGGTCTGGTTGGTGTTGGGCGGGCTGGCTTATACCGGCGGAGCGGTCATTTATGCGCTCAAACGGCCCAACCCGCTGCCGGGTGTGTTCGGCTTTCATGAAATCTGGCACCTGTTTGTCATCACCGGCAGCCTGTGCCACTTCATCAGCATGATGTATTTATAATCCCCGGTTTCCCCTACCCAATATCCACTAACGCCGCTCGCGCGGCGTTTTTAATCCCCTTTGATACAGCCTACAGCAGGACGAACAGCATATAATTTGACCAGGAGAAACCGCATGAGCGATGTACTGTGCATGGGAGAACTGCTGATTGAATTTGTGGCACAGCAAAGCAATGTGCCGCTGGAAGAAGCCCCTGGATTCATCAAGGCACCGGGCGGCGCACCAGCCAATGTGGCGGTGGCGCTGCGCCGGTTGGGCATGCCCTCCGGCTTCATCGGCAAGGTGGGCGACGATCCCTTTGGGCGCTACCTGCGCCATGCGTTGGATCGGGATGGCGTGGACACAACCTACCTGATGGTGGATGACTCCGCCCGCACCACGGCGGTTTATGTCGCCGTGTGGGACGACGGGCACAAGGATCTGTGTTTCTACCGCAATCCAGGCGCAGACGCCCGCCTGACACCGGACGAGATCAGCCCGGAGGCCATCCGCCAGGCGCGCTGCTTCCATTACGGCTCGATCAGCCTGATTGATGAACCCTGCGCCTCGGCGCAGCGCCGCGCCATTGAACTGGCCCGGGCGCATGGGTTGATGATCACTTATGATCCCAATTACCGCCCCACCTTGTGGCCCAACGAAGCCCGGGCGCGCGAGATCATCCAGGACGCCTTCCGCTACGCCCATTTGGCCAAAGTGAGTTGGGAGGAATGGCGCGTGGCGACCGGCTGCGAGACTCTGGACGATGGCATCGCGGCTGTGCTGTCCAAAGGCGTGGAACTGCTGGTGGTCAGCCGCGGACCGGAAGGCGCGCTGGTCACCAACGGCGATTATCGCATCGAAATGCCTGCCTTCCCGGTGCATGTGGTTGAAACCACCGGCGCTGGAGATGCCTTTATGGCTGCCATGATCCGCCACCTGCTGCCCGAACGCGAGAAAACCGGCTCATTGAAAACCATTCCGCAGGAAAAAGTGGCCATGGCGCTGCGCTTTGCCATTGCTGCCGGTGCACTGACCTGCACCCGCATGGGCGCCATCCCGGCTCTGCCCACCCAGGCGGAGGTGCAGGCATATCTACACGAACAAGGAGTCACATGAACACACAGCTCACCGCCACAGCCCTCGCGGCGATGATCGACCACACCTTCCTCAAGCCCTTTGGCACAGCACATGACATCGAAACCCTGTGCAGCGAAGCCCGTGAATATCGCTTCGCCATGGTAGCAATTAACCCCGCCGAGGTGGAAACCTGCGTCCGGCTGCTGGCTGGCTCCGGCGTGCGCACCGGGGCGGCAATCGGTTTTCCCCTCGGTCAAAACACCAGCGCGGTCAAGGCGTATGAAACCCGCGACTCCATTCAACGTGGAGCGGGTGAGATCGATATGGTGATCAACATTCGCGCGCTGCAGTCCGGCGATGTGCGGCTGGTCCGCGCGGAAATCGAAGACATGGTGGCAGCCTGCAAACCCGCCGGCGTGATCAGCAAAGTGATCCTTGAGACCTGCTATCTGACCGACGAGCAAAAACGACAGGTGTGCCGCATATCCCTGGATGCCGGTGCAGATTTTGTCAAAACCTCCACGGGGTTTGGCACTGCCGGCGCAACCGTGGAGGACATCCGCCTGATGCGCGAGACAGTCGGCCCACACATGGGCGTCAAAGCCTCCGGCGGGGTGCGCACCCTGGAGCAGGCGCTTGCCCTGGTGGCAGCCGGCGCCACCCGCATCGGCACTTCCTCCGGCGTAACCCTGGTCAAAGACCTGCGCATGCGCGAAACAACCAAATAAAATAATTCAAACGACAAAAAATGACTACCTGGAGGTTACCCGGGTAGTCTTTTTTGTCGTCCACCTATAGCTTGCCCAAGGTCAATTGCCTATATCAAAAGATTTGATCCTGCTGGCAGGCGTGGGGGTGAGTCGCTGACCAGTATTTGAGAAAGTCCAGTCGTCCTCGCGAGACATCTTGTTTTCTCAGTGCCTCTTGCGTATGATGAAAATGAATGGATTGATGAGCGGCGCGGCTGCGCGTAATCTTCCAAACCCGACCCATACGAGGTGTGCCATGGCTGATACCGAACTGCACGAATTGCTCAAAAAGTTGGATGCGGAAATTGAAAAAACCGACGCGATCGATGAAAATGGCCGCACCCTGCTGCGCGATCTGGATCGCGACATCCGTGAATTGCTGGACCGCTCCGAAACCATGTCTGACACCTCCCACGCGGCGACCATCTCCGGACTCGAA
>JACRAG010000555.1 GCA_016213455.1 Anaerolineae bacterium
TATCTGCCGGCGCTGTTATTGAAAGGTGCGGCGGAATATTCATTGGGGAACCTGACGGCAGCGCGCGCCTGCGTGGAACAGGCCGAGCAACTGCGGCCCGGCTGGTGGTTGAACGCCCTGAACAGCTCGATCATCGAGCGCGATCAGGGCCATTGGGAAGAGGCCGAGCGCGACCTGGGCCATGCCTTCGATGCTTTCCCAAACGGCGGCGACGCCTCCGGCAGGCAGATGCTGCACCAGGCGCGCAGCGTGATGTATTACCGGCGCGGGCAGATGGACCAGGCCCGCCAGGATTGGGAGCAGGCCTACAAGTCTGCACCCAAAGACGCCGCGATTTTTCCCACCGACCGGCAGCGTATCTTCTGCCAAAATTGGGATTGGGTGATGGATTATTATGCGTTTCTGGAGACCAAAACCCCCGGGTCGCCGGTGCTGCCGTTGATGCGCGGCGAGATGGCGCTGCGCGCAGAGCGTTGGCAGCAGGCGGTGGACGATTTCTCCGTTGTGATCACGCGCCAACCAGCGCTGGAGGATTCGTGCCTGTTTCGCGGGCAGGCGTATGAAAAGCTGGGCCAGCGCGAACGGGCTCTGGATGACTACCGGCGCGCGCTGCGCGTCACCGACCGGTCGCATATTCGCCGGCTGGCGCAGGAAGGCCTGCGCCGGTTGGAATAATCGTCGCAGTGGCGGCAAAGCCGCAGCGAAGAGGAGGAATACATGGAATACCGCAGTTTGGGCCGAACAGGCGTGATGGTGTCGCCGCTTTGTCTGGGCGCGATGAATTTTGGCGGTCCGACCAACGAAGAAGATTCTTTCCGCATCATCAACCGGGCGCTGGAAGGCGGGATCAACTTCATCGACACTGCCAATGTGTATAACGGCGGCGAGAGTGAGCGCATCGTGGGCAAAGCGCTGCGCGAAAACGGCCGCCGCCAGGAGGTGGTGCTGGCGACCAAGGTGTACAGCCGGGTGGGTGAAGGTCCCAACGATGCCGGCGCGTCGCGCTATCATATCCTGAAGGCCGTCGAGGATTCGCTGCGCCGGCTGCAGACCGACGTGATTGATCTCTACCAGCTGCACCGTCCCAGTCTGACCATCCCGGTAGATGAGACCCTGCGCGCCTTTGACGACCTGGTGCGTTCCGGCAAGGTGCGCTACATCGGCGCGTCCACCCATCCGGCGTGGATGGTGATGGAAGCCCTGGCGGTGAGTGAGAAGTTCAGCCTGGCGCGCTATATCAGCGAGCAGCCGCCGTATAACCTGCTGGACCGGCGCATCGAGAATGAACTGGTGCCGCTGTGCCAGAAGTACGGCCTGGCCATTTTGCCCTGGTCGCCGCTGGCGATGGGCGTGCTGGCGGGCCGGTACCCCAAGGACGGCAGCGTCCCCGAAGGATCGCGGGTTGCGCGCGTCAACTGGGCCGCGGCGCGTGAACGCCTGTCAGCCAAGGGGCTGGAAGTGGGCTGGCAGGTGGCTGAAATGGCCAAAGAACGCCAGATGACACCGGGCCAGCTTTCGCTGTTGTGGTGCAAGGATCAGCCAGCCATCACCGCGCCGATCATCGGCCCGCGCACGCTCGAGCACCTGGAGGAATTCCTGCCGGTGATGGAGAAGCGCCTGGAAGAGGCTGACCGCCCGTTGTTCGATGCGCTGGTGCATCCTGGGAATGCCGTGGCGGATTTCTTCAACAGCAACGAGTGGATGAAAGCCCGTGTGGGGTAGGCTGCGTTTTCAGCAGTCCACACTGACCAAAAAATGAGCCGCACCGCGGCTCATTTTTATTGGGTTAAAAAAAGAGCGAGGTTGTCACCTCGCTTGTGCACGACCGGGATTCGAACCCTGCAAAAAGACTCCGTTATAGTAACAGCAGAACAGAAACTGAGACACTTGGGACACAGACACGAACTCGTACTCTACCCGGTTGTCCAAAACGCCTGTACCAACAGATTGGCCGTGCATATTTATTATAGGTGATAATATTGATCTGTCAAGTCATGGATTGGCGTGGAGTGCATTTTGGTTTAGCGGAGCATTCCAAGATTAAAAATTCAGGTGAGTGGAAACTGACCATCACCGATCAATCGCCTTCTGGCTATAATTTATTGCCGGGTTGGGATAGCCGAGATCTACCAATCCGCAACATGGAGGTGGAATCATGCAGATCAGAGACGTACGGGAAGCGGACGCACATGCCCTGTCGCGGTTGATCAGCGAGTTCACGATGATCGAGCACACGCCGGAGCAGCTTCGCGAACGGTTGGAGCGCAGCCGGGGAATTGAGCATCCGATCCTGGCTGAAATCGATGGCGTGGTGGTGGGATTTGCCAGCTTGCGGTTGCACGGTTACCTGGGTGAAGATGCGCCGTATGCGGAGATCTCCGAGCTGTTTGTGTCTGCGCCTTTCCGCGGGCGCGGTGTGGCCCGGGCGTTGATGTTGGAACTGGAGGCGCGCGCGCGGGCAGCCGGGGCAAGCAGCCTTTCGGTGCTCACCGACGAGGAAAATGCGGCGGCGCTGGGCGTTTACCAGGCGATGGGTTTTGAGAAGTTTAGCGTTGCGCTGCAGAAATGGTTTACCGAAGACCGCCCTTACCGTCAGGACGAGGCTTGACCGCGGGATACGGTAAGGATGGTTTATCCAGAAAACCTGTTGATAAGGAGAATGAAATGAATCAAGCGTTAATCCAAATCCTTGGCGACTACGCCGACTTTTATGCCATGCAGGCCAAACGACTGTTGAACATGGGCATCGATATTGAGGGGTATGAAGTCAGCCACCTGGCATTCCGTACAGAAACCCTGGAGGATTACCTGCATGTGCGGAAGAATCTTGAAACGGTTTGCCTCGCCAATGTCGAAAACACCTGGAATGGCAGGCCGATCTCCAAACTGTTGTTAAAAGAGCCGTTGCAGCTCTCTCAAAGCGCAACAACGGATTTGATCGAGTTGATTCCACCCGTCCACCAGAATATTTACAAGATGGGATTGGAACATGTGGGCATTGTGATCGGCGAATCGTTTGACGACTTTGCCCGGCTCCATGCGGGAAAATTCACCGGTCAACAGGACCAGGGACCTTTCTGTCAGCCGTACTACATTGCCTTCCCCGATCACACCAACGTCAAATTTTACCGGTATTCCTTGAAGAAGGTGTGCGTGCTGGAAGGCAAGCGCTTTGATGGTTTTCATCATGAAGTGGCCTGAAGGGAAGGAAGAAGTGACCATGAAATCATTGGCTGGAAAAGTTGCTCTGGTGACCGGGGCAAGCCGCGGCGTTGGCAGGGGCATCGCGTTGGGGCTGGGTGAGGCAGGCGCCACAGTTTACATTACCGGGCGCACGATCGAATCCGGGCAAAGCGCCGCCAGATTACCCGGCACCATACAGCAGACCGCGGATGAAGTAACCCAATTGGGCGGGCAGGGCATCGCTTTGCGCTGCGACCACCGCGACGACGATCAGGTCCGCGCGGTTTTTGAACGCATTCAACGCGAACAGGGCCGGCTGGACGTGCTGGTCAATAATGTCTGGGCCGGGTATGAGCATTATACGGATGGGACAAAATTTTGGGAGGAGACGGGTTTTTGGACCATGCCATTGACGCGCTGGGATGCCATGTTTCAGGCTGGCGTGCGAGCGCATTACGTCGCCAGTGCGCTGGCAGCGCCACTGATGATGGTCCGCAAGTCCGGGTTGATCGTGAACATCTCTTTTTTTGCTGCTCAACGCGATGATCGCGGGGTGGCTTACGGGGTCGCCAAAGCTGCCACAGACCGGATGGCAGCCTGTATGGCGCACGAATTGCGTGAACACCAGGTGGCGGTCGTATCGCTTTACCCCGGGCTGGTGCGCACCGAATCCGTGCTGCAGGCTAATTTCGACTTGTCCAATTCTGAATCACCACATTTCATCGGGCGGGCGGTATCGGCGCTGGCAGCAGACCCGGATGTGATGACCAGGTCCGGACAGGTGCTGGTGGCGGCTGCCCTGGCATTGGAATATGGATTTACCGATATCGACGGAAAGCAACCCCGGCCGCTGACTGTGGATGAAACTTAAACCGGCTAATTGGCAATTCTGGTGATGGTTAAGTAAGGTTTACGCCGCGACAAGGCGAAAGCTGACCCGGTCTTGCGCCTGTGCCGGCTTTTCCCAGGGACGGCGGTAGCTCAACCTCAGCTCGTAGATTCCGGCTGACAGCATGAGAAAGCTGTAAATCTGCAGTTCTGTCCCGCCCAGGGTGGGTTCGACCATCTTTTCAAAGCGCATATCGCCTGTGGGCGACAAAAAATCATCCAGATCAGAATCGATGACCCAGGCGTACCCGGTCCCCGGTGAGACGGTCAACTGCAAGATCAGTTCATCCTGCGCATGCAGGTGTATTTCCTGTTGATTTTGTGCTTCGGTCAGGACAATCTTGGCCATGCTTTGTCCTTCCTATGAAAACCATGCGTTTCTGAGTTCCACATCCTTGGAATCACTATAACATGTTGGCGGGTGGGTGACAATCGGCTGCCCGGCTGTTTCCCAATTGGGTCATGTCGTCTCATTGCCGGTGAGACGACATGACCCGGTTTGTTGTGTAAAGATACTCCAACGCTTGCTGCCGCCAGGGTGTATCTCCTTGCGGGTGGTTTATTGCGTTCCGGCTGGACGATCCATGGTGATCATCAAGTCCGGGCGGGCCTGGTCGCGAATGGTGACGATTTCTTCCTTGGCGGTCACGGTTCCGGCAACTTCAGCCTGCAGCCCGCCGCCCACCTGAATCTTGCCGCCCATGCTGCAGGGCACAGCCAGAATGGTGAGCGTTCCGGAGTCCAACTGCAGTGTATATCCGTTGAGCCAGATCTTCCAGTACACCGTGTGGGTGCCGGCGGGAAGTTTCATCGCAAACGAGGAGTGAACGGGTACGTATTGGTTGGCGGCGGTGAATGAACCGCGGCGCAGCGAGCCGGTGAACATGGTGTTGGGGGTTTCGGCGGTGTAAAGCCCGGTGGTGAACATCTGTGGCGCGCTGCCCTTGACAATGGTCGCGGAGGCGTCGGCAACAAAGGAGACAAGCATCTCCTTGGGCAGGTTGAAGCTGACCGAGGTCACGTTGGCGTTGGCGTTGAATTGTTTAGTGTCCACAAAGAAGAACTCCTGGTAAGCCATCAAGGTGGGGCCATCCTGGCAAACCGGCGCCACTTCCGCCTGTACCCAGGCTGCGCCGTAACCCACCTTGTTGCTGTCGTAAGCAATCCACATATAGCCGGATTCACCCCAGGCGGTGCCCCAGGAATTTTTGATGCGCCAGGCTTTTTTCGCATCATCCCAGCCGATCAGGGTGATGGCGTGGTTGACATTGCCGGGATTCTTCTCGTTGAACACACCGCCGGTGTAGGCCTGGAAAGCCGGCGTGACGTTGACCGCAATAGCCAATGGGCCGTATTCGCACAAGGCTGCCTTCAACTCGGCCACAGATGGGATGGCTACCGTGCTGTTGACGTATCCCCAGGTCACGGCTTTGTAGGGGTGCTTGACGTCCGCCCGGCAGCCGCCTTTCTTGGCGACGTAGGCATATTCGCTCTCGTCGGCAGACCCGGTGTCGATCAGGTATTGAAAAGCCCACCAACCTCCGCCGCAGCTTCCTGCGCCGCTGCAGTCCAGCGTGTCTTGTTCAGAAGTGTTGATCAGGTTCTTGTTCAGGATCGCATAGCTGCCCTCGAATGCGCCGTGGGTGCCAAAGGCCCAACAGCTGCCGCACGGGCCCTGGTCCTTGACCGGCGTGACGGCATTTTTGTCGGCCCAGTTGAACTGCGCAGCCGAGGCGACACACTGTTCCAGGAACACGGGGCGCTGACCGGCTCTTAACAAGGCTCTGGCCTGCATGTTTTGCGCCTTGGCCTGTTCAAGCCAGTTCTCCGGAGGTTTCAGACCAGTAATTTCTTCGATGTCAAAATCCAGGGCCGATGTGTAACCGATGTCAAACGTCCAATTTTCATTCTCCTTCGCGCTGCGCAGGCTGGTCAGAGTTGATTTGATCTTGGTGGTCGCAGCCAGTTCGCGCTTTTTATAGTCCGAAGATGGGGTAATTGAAATTGCCATTTTCAGCTCCTTGATCATCATCCTGTCTGGAATCACAATGGGTGTGTTTCGATCCACACTCCCTGGAAAAGCTGGCTTTTGGTTGCATCACCTCCCTTGGTTCAGTAGTCAGTTATCGAATGAAAGACCTTGTTTTCGCAAGGGGAAAAGCTGGAATTGCTTCACTGCACTACCGCAGAAAACAACCGGAGGAAAAAGAAGAAAAGCCGTAGAGAATAGATCTCCGACGGCTTTCAGGGTTTCGTGTAGATTTCAGGCCCTGGGTCAGGCCTGACACCGGGATGGTTGTAAACTCAGGATTGAATCGATCTGCAGTTTGACTGTACTACGCAGAAAGAAACGAGTCAATAGTTTATCGATATTATCAATATTGGCGGATTGTTCCTTGTTAAAAAAACCTCACCGCGTTCGTTTAACGCGGTGAGGTTTTAATCGGTTGTTGATTGAGGGTTACGTCATCACATTATCCACCTGTTTGACCGTGGCAGGAGCCTGCACGACGGCGGCGGCACGCTCGGCGAGGTTTTCAGCCACCACCCACAGGCGGTTTTGCAGGGGTACGCTTGGCGAGCCGATTGGAACCACAAGGATGCCCACGCGGAAGAATCCGAGGTGGTTCTGGCGCACCAGCAGGCGCGGGCCAAACACGCCGTGCAGCAAGATTCCCTGCACTTCATAACGCTCTGCGCCGGCACGCCGGTCGAGGTGAATGCGGTTGTTCTCGATCAAAGTGCTTGCGGCGTTACCGACAAAGATGCCGTGGCGCTGTTCCAGCAGGGAATCAAAGGTCAGGCGGCAGACCACGCGGTTGCCGGCAATGGTCACCAATCCGGCCAGGTCGGGCGCGCCGCGCTGCAGCTCGCGGTGACTGAGGCCGATGTGCACGCCCTGCCGGAAGCCGAGGATGGTGTTGTTGAGAATGCGTGTTTCGGCTGCCAACTTGCCGGCGACCGTGACACCCGCAGCAGCCGAGGCGGCTGCGTCGCGCAGCAGCGCGTTGATAAATTCACGCAGGGCCGGGATGGCGTTGCGCACGCGTTCATCGGTGAGGATTCTACCGGCCAATTTTTGCACATACAGCTGCGCGGAGCGCGCGTCGGCAATGTTTTGGGCAGGGAAGAGTGTAATCAACGGCTGCCACACCTTGCGCAGGGCGGCGGCGGTGGTGAAGTTGACCATGTTGTCGCCGATACGCACCGCCACATTCTGCACCCCACCGGCAGCGGGTTCGCCGGCGCTGGTTTTGGCATTGGACATGAGCAAGCTGGACAGGCGCGCGCGCGAACGGCGTCCGCGCACCAGGTCCTGCAGACGCACCGCACCGGGGAATTCCACCACTTCCATCAGGTTGTCTTCCACCTGCGAGCGTTCCACGTTCACGAGCAAGATGCCGAGCTGGTCATTGCCGACGAAGAAGCGGCTGTGCAACACGCGCACCTGGCGCGCGCCAGGGGTATTTTCTGACGAGGGGCGCACCGCCAGGCCGGAGGCGGCGGTGTCGGTGTCGTGCGAGGTGCGCAGTTCCACGGCTTCCACACTCACCTCACCGCAGCTGATGAAGGTTAGCACGCCGTTGAGGTGCGGGATGATCGCGCCTTGCGCGCGCGACTCGGCAGACAGATCGCGTACCAGTACGCTTTCACAACCTTCAAATACCAGGGCAGCTTCGGCTTTGTTGATGATCAGTTGGGTGGCTTTGCTCGCGCCGGTCAGCTTGAGATGCCCCTTGCCTTTGAAGATCACGCTTTGCGAAAGGACATAGCTGCCAGCCTGGAAGCAGATCGAGGCGTCCCCGCCTGCCGGGATCTGGTCAACGATGGCCTGCAGGTCCTGTCCAGGTTTGATGACAAACGTGCAGGCGCCCTCATGCTGCTGGCAAAGCTGGTCGATGGCCTGCTGCACGGTTTTGACGCCAGGCAGCTGGCATTTGCTGTTGTCGTAGCTCACGTCCGAAGCGCGCAGGTCGGTCAGGGGCGGGAAAAGCGGTCGGCAGTCGGTGATCTGCGCCGCGACCGGGAGATTGGCTGGCGTGGACCAGGTGACCAGGCCCAGGGGCGCATAGGAATGCAGAATACCCTGGGGCAGGGCGTTGTTGATCGCTTCAACCTCGCCGGTGGAGTTGTCACGCACGGCGGCGCGCGCTGCGAAGGTCCAGTAATCGCCGGTGTTGTAGCTGCCGGCGCTGAAAGTGATACGAATGCCATCCTCCAGCAAGACCGGACCCGGTGTGAGGGGCAGCGCCGGGCCAGCCTGGTCCCAGCGGCGCACCTTGAGACCCTGCTCCAGGAAATGCACGGACACATCGTCGGTGAGGATGAGTACCGTTCCAGCCTGGTCCAGGTCGTCCACGCGGGTGAGTGTACCGGGTTGGTGCAGCAGGTCGCGCGTGTCCGAGGTGACTTCAACCCAGTCACCGCGCCGGATGGAGAGCAGTTCGTCGCGCCCGGTTTGAGTCAGGCGCACGCGCCGCGGCGCAGCCCCCCCGCCGCCCTCGCTGACGCTGGCTGCCGGGTAA
>JACRAG010000538.1 GCA_016213455.1 Anaerolineae bacterium
GGTGACGGCAGCGGCAAAGGCAAGGGGCTGCGGCAGGGCTGCGCGGGCTTCCCAACGGTCATCGGTCGGGCTGTAGCGATAGACGCTGTCGAGGGTGGCGCTGCCGTCCCAGCCGCCAAACAGGTACAGGCTGCCTTCGTAGGCTGCCAGTGCATACTGGCTGATGCCATTTGGCAGCGAAGCGCGGCTCTCCCAGGCATCTGCGCGGGGATCATACACTTCCAGCACGTTCACGGGGTTGCCGTCTGCGCCGGAGCCGCCCGCCAGGTAAATGCGCTCGCCAATCAACACGGCTTTGGCTTGCGCGACCGGGGTGGGTTTGTCTTTGCCATTGGTCCAGCCCTGACTATCGGAATAAATGAGCGTGGCGGCGGAGACGCCCTGGGCGGTTTGCCCGCCAAACAGGTAAAGGGCGCCGCTGTATGTGGCATAGGCTGCGCCCGAATGAGGTTGGGGGAGTTTCTCAGCAGTCTGCCAGCGCGGTGCAACTGCCAGGGTGACCGAAGTGGTGGGCTGCACGGCGGCTGGCGCCGGGCGTGAGAACCACAGTATCAGTGCGACGACTGCCACCAGCAGAGCTGCGCTGGTGATGATGATCCAGGTGCGGCGCGAGAATCCAGACTGCTCCGGGAGGGGATTCAAGTCTTGAATGGTGGGGAGCAGCGTTTCGGCTCCAGTGTCATCTTCTGCAGCCGGCGGCAGGTCGGGGGTGACCAGCCCGGTTTTCAACGCGTAGAGCGTGGCTTCGGTGCGCGAAACCACGCCAATCTTGGTGAAGATATTCCGCAGATGGACCTTGACCGTGTTGGGGCTGATGGAAAGCGCCAGGGCGATTTCCTTATTGCTGGCGCCGGTGGCAACCAGGCGCAGGATTTCGATCTCGCGCTCGCTGAGGGGTTCGTTGGCTTCGCTCATCCTGTCCTCCATTATAGCAAGGAGTGTGCCGGATGACCGCTTCCTGCGCAGGAACTGTTTACACAAATCTGGCGGAGATCCGGGAATTACCGGCAAACGGTGCTAAGAGGCCGGAGCTGGGGCGATGTCGCCCAGTACTGAAATGCAGCCTATTCAGAATTGCTTATTGACATTATAGAAATATCGTTCTATAATCGAAAAAGAACAGGCGTTCTATATCAGTTCGCCGCTAATGCCAGTTTCCCAGACGAAAAGGAGATCAGACGATGAACACCTCAACTCGTTCAATCGGACAGAGAATTCGCGATTTGCTCAACCTGCTGCCGCCGGGGTTGTTTTTCCTGGTGTTGATCTTTGGCGCATTGATTGCGTTTGAAATCTTCAACTATTCCACCACCGATCATGCGCTGCAGGATCTGCTGGGAGATATCCGTTTTGGCGGCTTGCGCTGGTCCACCGTGCTGGCGCTGGCCTTCTGCGGTATCGACTTCGCCGGCATCGCGCGTCTTTTCACCCCCGAACAGGGCATGGAAGAGCCCAAAGAAGTCTGGTATCTGTTTGGCGCATGGCTGCTTGCCGCGACCATGAACGCCATCCTGACCTGGTGGGGCGTTTCGATGGCAATCACCAATCATCAGGTGTCCAGCACGGCCATCATTGATCCCAAGACGCTGGCGACGGTGGTGCCGGTCTTCGTAGCCGTCATGGTGTGGGTCATCCGCATCCTGATCATTGGCACGCTTTCCCTGGCGATGGACCGGGCCCTGCACAATGGCGTGCGCCGCCCCAGCGGTTTGCGCCGCTCACCGGCTGCGCAGCCCACGCTCAACGCTCCGGCCAGCCTGAGCACACCTGCCGGCCTGACTCCGCGCCCCAGCCTGGCGCGCACATCTGCCCCTGCGCCCAGCCAGAATGTCGGCGGACGCCCGGCGGCATCTTTCACGGCGCGCTCCGAGCCTCAACCCGAACCGGCCCAGCGCTCCTACCCTGAGCCGACTTATCACAGCCTTTCGATGAATGCGCGTCCCAATACCAACAACACGGCCCCGCGCACAGCGGATGGCGCAGGTTCCACCCCGGCCCGCCGGCTGTAAAGCATCTGCGATCTGTCTGCTCGGAACTGGCTGAGGGTTTAAAACCGAGGCTGTCCATCCAGTAGGGTGGGCAGCCTCGGCTATTTTTGTTGGGGAACTTGCCTAGGATTGCGCCTGGGGTTGTTTGAACGGCAGCAGGACAATGAAGGTGGTCCCCTGGCCTTCCAGGGAGGTCACATCGATGCTGCCGTTATGATTGCGCACGATCCAGTAGGCGATGGAAAGGCCCAAACCAAAGCCGGTGCCCTGCGTGCGCACCCGGGATTTCTCGCCGCGATAGAAACGCTCAAAAATATGCGGCAGATCGTTGGGCGGAATGCCTGGACCCGTATCCGAGACGGTGATGCGCGCGCGTTCCTCGGTTTTGGACAGGCTCAAGGTCACCGTGCCGCCGGCGGGGGTGTATTGCACGGCGTTGCTGACCAGGTTGAGCAGCACCTGTTTCAGGCGGTCGCGGTCTCCCACCACCGCCACCTGGTCAATCTCATTGATCTGCAGGATGACCTTTTCGCCCGCCAGGGTGCGGATCTGGTGGAACACTTCCAGCAGTACGGTGTCGAGCTCAACCGGTTTGAGATCCAGCGGCAGCCGGCCCGACTCGGCCTGGGCAAGCAGCAGCAGGTTACCTACCAACCGGGTCAGGCGATCCACTTCCATTTCAATCGAGTCGAGCGAGTCAATGTCGATTTCGCCGATCTTGCGCATCAGGCTCACTTCACCCTTGATCACGGTCAAGGGTGTGCGCAGTTCGTGGCTCACGTCGGCGACGAAGCGGCGCTGGGTGTTGAACAGGCTCTCCAGCCGGCTGAGCGTGGCGTTGAACGCCTGGATGAGCTGCCCGATCTCGGTGTCGGGCGCTTCACTGACCGGAATGCGCCGGGAAAGGTCGTCGGCTTTGGTGATGGTTGTGGCGATCTGGGTCGCTGTCGCCAATGGGGCCAGGGCGCGGTTGATGACCAGGCCGGCGATGGATGCCGCGATGAACATGGACAGGATAGCGAGCACCACCAGCACGGTCGCCAGTGCCTGGAGGGTGGTATCGAACAGGGTGAGGGCAACGCCCACCTGCAGCATTCCCACGCCGCCGCGCTGGGTCAACAGCGGCACGCTGATCACGCGCATGTGCGAACCCTGGCTGAACGTGGTGTTGTACATGGCAACACCCACCTGATAAGCCAGGGGATCGAGTGGGGCCTCCCAGGAACGTGGTCGGGCAAACTGCAGCTTGCGGTTGGTGCCCCAGATTTGGAATACGAGGTTGTTATCGGTGGTTTGAAAGCTGTCCAGCTGGCGCGTATCGTACTGCCCGGAGGAATCCACCCGCAGGATGCGAATGAAGTTGCTGGACTGCTGGTCCAGCAGCGTATCGACCTGGTTCAACAAAACCAGGGAAACCAGGCCATACACCAGGGATCCAAACAGGAGAAGAGTCCCTCCCAACAGCGTCGTGTAAAGGAGGGTCAAGCGGACCCGTAACGACATCAGGGAGTTTCCCGAAGAACGTAGCCCACACCGCGCACGGTGTGGATCAGGCGTTGCTCTCCTTCGGTTTCCAGTTTCTGGCGCAAATAGCGAATATACACATCCAGTACATTGCTTTCGCCGCCGAAGTCATAGCCCCACACACGGTCGAAGATCATCTCGCGGGTGAGTACCTGGCGTGGATGGCGCAGGAAAAGCTCAAGCAGGTCGTACTCCTTGGCTGTCAGCGAGATGACGCGGGATTTGCGCGTCGCCTGGCGGGTGGACGTGTCCAGCGAGAGGTCCTGGAAGGTCAACACCGGGGCGCGTTCCAGTTGGGTGCGGCGCAGGAGCGCACGCAGGCGGGCAAGCAGTTCTTCGAGGTCGAAGGGCTTGGTCATGTAATCGTCCGCGCCGGCGTCCAGGCCCTGAACACGGTCCTGCACAGCATCTTTGGCGGTGAGCATGAGAATGGGAATGTTGCCCACGGTGCGCAGGCGCTGGCAGACTTCGATGCCGTCCATGCCGGGCAGCATCAGGTCCAGGATTACCAGATCGGGGTGGCGGTCTCGGGCCAGGTGCAGCCCGTTTTCGCCATCCAGCGCCGTATCCACCAGATAGCCTTCGTAGGAAAGCGCGCGGCGTAATACCCGTACGATGCCTTCGTCGTCTTCAATGATTAAGATCCGTTCCTTCATCGCAGCCCTCCTTATGAAGTCTTGGTGATTGCCCTGAAATTAC
>JACRAG010000539.1 GCA_016213455.1 Anaerolineae bacterium
GCCGGAATAAAATGGTTGTAACGCCGTTTCTTAAAAAGCTTCCGACCAATACCGGCAAACCATTCCTGCACACTTCCCAGGGGGCAAACCCAGCCGCAAAAAACCGGTCCGAACAGCAAAGCCATCAGGAAAGCGATGATCATCAGAATAAAGGATGATTCATGGATTTTTTGCACAAACGTACCCGCTGTTGCATACTGGTAAATCGTCACCACCCCGCCAAATGGGCACAGCGCATGCAGTGAGGCGCTGGCAAGCAACGGAATGCCCTGTCCAGACTCAGCCAGGGAATGGTTGATGGAAATCAAGGCGATCAAGCCAAAGAAAAAAGCCTGTACCAGGCTCCGCACCCAGATCCGCCGGCGGAAAAAGGGCTGGTTAAAAAATCCGGTTTTCGATACCACCTTCATCACGCGGTCTCCTTAATCTCATGACAGAAATAAGCTCCCGTTCATGATAAGAAAGACCTGTGTGAAATTCAGGAATAATCTGTGAAGATTTTGTGAAGCTTTGTAGGAGTGGGGCAGACCAAGAACAGACCAGAAAACCGTTCTTCTGACCAGCCAGCCTTCCTTTTCACCTGAACTGGCCCGATGAGCTGAGTGCAGCCATCCCGGTCGCGCTGATTCCCAACGCCTGCCACTTCCCCATGCTGGAAACAGCCGAAGCCCTGGTCCATTGGATCGCAGCCCCGTAACTTCCTGGCAAACCGGCCCTTAATCTGCGCAGACCGGCTCGATGATACAAGCGCCACCGGAACGGTTTCAGAACCGTTGCAGCAATGCGGGCATGGCGGCTTAAAGGAGAAAATTCTCACCAAAGATGACAACAGGCCCCGAGTTTCCTCGAGGCCTGTTGTTCTACGACCTGCTTGCGCAGGTTGGTCAAAAGCTTATTTGCCGATGACCGGGAAGTAGAAGAGCTTGTTCAGGAAGCTCAGACGACCTTCAATCTGGGGATTGATAGGATCTTCCGAATCCGTGCTCTTGATATACTCGGTCACCGCGTCGCGCACATAGTACTGGGTGTCTTGCACAATCTGGTTCAACGGCCACAGCGTCACGCCGCCGTCGTTGAAGTTGCACGAGCCAGCCGCCAGGTAATTGACCGTGGAGACCTTGTAGTACTTGGTAGCGTCCGTAAAGTCCACATCGGTGCCGTTCACCGTCAGCCGGACCACGTTGTTACCATTGGGCAGGCGCGGGTAGGGATCTGCATAGACGACTTTGCCGGACTTATCCAGGTCGATCATGCAGGTGGTGTAGTGCGAGTACCCACCCCAGCGCGGCGTGGCTGCATCATAGTACTTGTAGTAGTAGTAGTTGCGGTAGGCGCGCTCAAGCAGGGTCTTGATCTGTGGACCGTTCAGGCTGAAGACCACCAGCGAGTTCTCATACGGCATGGCATTGAACATATCCGACACCTTGAGGGTGTAGGGGGTCGCCGGCGTGGCCGTATCCGCGATCATCTTGTTGGTCATCGCGCCCGACATGTGGAAGTCAATCGGAATACCCAACGCTTTTTCCAGCTTCCAGATTGCCGCATCCGCCTGCAGATTGGCGCCATTGGTCTCCTGGGTGAAGGCCTCGGGATCCGTGTCGATGGGCGTAATGGTGGAGCCGATTTCGGTGTTGTTATACGCCGTCAACAGGTCAGCATACGGCAGGAGCAGCGTCGTGGTCGCCGTATCTTCCGGATAATCGGTGGTGGTGATGGAAATGGCGCGTCCGGTGGTGGAGACCACTTCATAGGTATTCAGGCTGTTGAGATCCTTGGGGCGCATGCCCACGATTACCTGGCCCAACACCGTGTTGTAGCGGTTGGCCTGGGTCACCAGGACGGGGTCGCCGTCCGGGGCTTCCAGGATGGAAGGCAGGTAAAGATAGGGCTTGTCGAGGAAAGCGCCGCCGCGCGGGTCGGTGTGGCTGTGCCCGCCGATGACCACGTCGATGTTATTGACCGTGGTCGCCAGCATGGTGTCCACATTGTTATCCACTTCCAGGTTGGCCGGATTGGAGGTGAACCCGATGTGGGTCAAGGCGATCAGCAGTTCGCTGGTGCTGTCCAAGCCGGGCACCAGGGCTGCCGCCTTTTCCAGCGGGTTGGAGAAGGTCAGGCCAGGGATGTTGCTGGGCAGTTCGTAGTTGGGGATGCGGTGGTTGCCGATGCCCAGAATGCCCACCGTAATATTTTCCGGGCCTACCGACACCCGCTCAAAGGGCTGTACCGGCACCAGGTTGAGGCCGTATGCGCCGCTGTCGGCCACATTGGCCTGCAGCAGCGGGAAGTTAGCCTGCGCCAGGGTGCTGAATATCTCTTTACCAAAGTTGTATTCGTGATTCCCCAACGTCATGGCATTATAGCCCATGCTGTTGAAGGCTTTGATCAGCGGGTTGATCTGCAATTCGGGCGGAAGGGCGGTACCGTCCGCGGCGTAACCCAGGCCAGCGCTCTTGAAGTAATACATCATCGAGTCGCCCTGGATGTTGTCGCCAGAGCTGACCAGCAGGGTGCGGCTGGCGTTGTGTGCGCGCTGTTGATTGATCGCGCTCACCAGGTTGGTGTACCCCACCGTGGTGCCGGACTGCAGCAGGCGGCCATGCGAGTCGTTATGGTGCAGGATGGTGATCGGGACAATCGTGCCGGTCGTATTGTCGCCATCACGTTTGATGCGACCGTCCAGCAGACCATCACCTTTGGGTCCCTTGTAGGCTGTCGCCGGGGTAGCATAGTTTGCGTTCACCCAGGCATTGACGCTGTCCAGCATATCACCCCAGTAGGTGATATTCTTCATATATTTGAAGGGGGTGAAACCGTCCTGTCCAGCCGGGGCGAGGAATTCGTTGGTGGCGACCTTGTAGGTCTTGTTCAGATCCAGCGGCACCCAGGAACTGGTTCCCTTATCATAAACTGTCACATCGAAGGCGCCCCAGGCCCAGGGTTGCGGGCCGGGCAGAGCATCCGAGTAACGGTAGAACGAATAGCGAATACCGGAAACCTGAATGGCGCCCTTGAAGAGCGTGGCGCTCTGGTGCAGCAGTTCCAGGATCTGCGCGCCGGTCATGGTGCCTACCGCGGTCGCATTGCCAAACGGCAAAATGGTGAACATCATGCCATAGGTCAGCTTCATCGGCGGGTCCATGAAAGTTCCCGTCGGCGGGCAGGTGATGGCAGGAGCCGGGGTCGGCGGAGGCACGAGACAATGCTCTGTGCGAATGCCACCCGCATTGTTGAACACCATGTCCACATCATTGTCCACGATGCCATCGTTATTCAATTGCCCATACAGCGCATCCTGGATGAAAGATGCCATCATGCTGTCGCCGTCATAGTTGCGGCCCAGTTCCACTGCTGTATAACCAATTTCCTGGTTGATCAACGTCTGGTAAGCGGGATCGCTGGCGTACGTGGTAACCAGTGTATTGACGGGCGCAAACTGTGTGCCAGAGGTACTGACTACATTCTTGGTCCAGGCAATGGTGGCAGCCTTGGTGACCGGGTTGAATGTGATATCAAACTGTCCGACTTTTCGGCCGTTGTAATGCGCCTGGGCCACGTAGGTACTGCCCACGACCGTCGCCGCAGCCATGTCGGTGTGTGAATGGCCGCCGATGATGATGTTGGCGGGTTTGCCGGCTGTATTCAGTTTGGCCGCCAGGGTTTCATCGCCATAGACCGTGATGCCGTAGCCGTAACC
>JACRAG010000540.1 GCA_016213455.1 Anaerolineae bacterium
CGTTAGAAATTACCACACCCTGTTTTGCATCAACAGCACCTCATGCCTGGCTTGTCGCATGAGGTGTTTCGATTCCCGGGGCCTTTTTAAAGACCACATATGCGTTGCTCTTTCTGATTTTCATCAATCATGCTGAGGGATCAATCCCTGCAATCAAGTTCACAAGCAAAAAACGCCACACTGATCAATTCATAAAACCTCATCGATAAATCAAAAACCCACTTCGAAAAGTGGGCTCGATCAGGCTTGATCGCAGGATTTGCTCAAGAATTTGGCACGATCTTCTCATAAAAGGCGCGGATTTTTTCACGCACGATCCCAACTTCCACCCGTTCCCGGATCAGGCGTTGGTTCATGACCGCAGCCCGTTTGCGCATTTCCGGATTATCCATGGCGTTCAACACAGCTTCAGCCAGCGCCGCGGGGCGCGTGGGCTCCACCAGCAAGCCGTTGCGACCGGGCACAATCCACTCGCGGATGGATTCGATATCGCCGGCGATCGGGAAACAGTCGCAGGCAATCGCCTCCAAGAGCGAATTGGGCGTGCCATCGTGCTGGCTGACCGACACCACTGCTGTCGAACGGCCAAACAGGTCCCACAACTGCGATTGCGGCAGGTGGGGCAGCAAAATCAAACGGTTTTTAAGGTTATATTTCTGCACCGCCTGCAGCGCCTCTTCCTGACCTGCCATGGCTGGACACACGAATGCCACGCGCGGATTGCGTTGCAGCACCAGCGGAATGGAAGCAAAGAAGGTGTCATTGCGCACGCTGCCTGGCCGGAAGCCGCGCGGGTTCACCACCAGCGGGACCCCTGCCGGCACATAATCGGTCAACAGGTCCACCCGGTTGAAGCGGATCCGATTGAGTTCTTCCAGGTCAATTCCCCCGGCGCCCGGCACCACCAGAGCAGGTTGATCGGCTGAAAATCCCCAACCGTGCCCCAGGCGAATATCGCGGCTGGCATCTGCGATCAGCCCGTTGGCCCTTTTCAATGTGCGGCGGGTCAGGCTGCCCATCATCGACGATCCCAGTGCATGCAGGGTCAGATCATTGCCCCAAATCGAAACCACCAGCGGGGTATCCTGTGGGGTGTACGAACCTAACATACCTTCAAACGGGATGCGCATGGCATGCACCAGGTCCGGCTTGAGATTGCGCACCATGCGCGCCAGTTTGCGCCCATATCCCGCCAGCGTCAGCGGGCCTAGAATATAGCGTCCTGCCAGGAACAGCGACCGGAAGCGCGCCACAGCGCGGCGCGGCCCCTGGTTGATGGCGCGTGGATTGGCCGCATTGGAACCCACCTGGCTTCCCGCCCACCCGCCGAAGGCGACCGGCAGGACATATAAGGCTTCCACGCCCTCAACCGGTGCACACGGAAAAGTGGAAACCAGCGTGATGCGGTAATCCAGCGACCGCAGGGAGGCGAGATAACGGCGTGTGGTGGGAGAGCGCCCATCGGCGACAAAGAGGATATGCATCCAGGACCTGTCTTACGCTCCGGCTTCCGCCGGCATCACAGATCGAACGGCATCCGCAAACACATCAACCATGCGTTCCAGGTTGATCTCGTCCGCGACAATATGATAACCAGCCAGCCCCATGCGCCGCAGCCGCGGGATATCGGCAAATGCATCAGCGATACGCGTGGTCAATGATTCGACCGCGCCCGGGTGCAGCCGCCAACCATTTTCGGGGCGCACCAGGTCAACCTGCGTGCCGTCCGCCTCAGCCACCATCACCGGCAGCGCATGCGACATGGCTTCCTGTACCGCCAGGCCGCCGGTACCCGGCAAAACGAACAGGTCTGCCCGTTTCCAAACCGGCTCCAGGTCTTCGCCACGCAATTCGCCCAGGAACTGCGCCTCGGGATACACGGTTTTGGCCAGCGCTTCCAGGGCGGCCCGTTCCGGCCCTTCCCCGACAATCACCAATTCAGGCCGGGTGTTTTCAGGCAGGCGACTGCAGGCGCGCAGCAGCACATCCACACGTTTGCGCGGCTGCAACCGGCCGACAAACAACAGCACCGGCCGCCCGTCGATTTGCTCCGGCCGGTCAGGCGCAGGATGCACAGGGCGCGGCGCGACCGCATTGGGCGCCACAAAAATGCGCTCCGCCGGGAACCCGGCCTTGCGGTACTGCTCGCGTCCGACCTGGCTGTAGGTAATCAACGCATCAAACGACTCAAGGAATTTTTCGCGCAGCAATTTGCGCCAGAAACTGCCATTTGCCGGAGCGCCCAACCCCCAGCCAATCACGGGTTTGCCGTGCGCATGCATCCAGTTGGCGGCGCGGGGTGTGCTCAGATAGCGCGGGTTGGCTTCCACAATCAACACATCCGGCTGGCAGGCCTCCAACCAGGTCACCAAACCGCGCTGGTGACAGGCAAACAGGCGCCCGCTGCCCAGGTAGATATTGCTGCCTTCCTGCGACTCGGCCACCAGCAGCTCACCCTGCAAGCCCAGGGCTTCGGTTTCAGCCGGCTGCCCGTAAAACACGCTCATCCCACCGGCACAGGATCGCGCCAGCATCTCAAAGAAGGGAACCCGGTATGCCGGAAGGACGCGCTGTTGAAGCGCCAGACGTACAGGAAGGATTGCACTCATAACACCACCTTCAAACTTGACCCGCGTTGGGTCTTTTCAACCTCGATCCGGGCTGGGAAAGCTTCTTTCAGCTCTTCCAGGTGCGTGATTACCAATATGCGCTCAAATTCGGTCTGCACCAGGCTGATCGCTTCCAGCAAGCGCTGGCGCCCTTCGGCGTCCTGACTGCCAAAGCCTTCGTCAATGAAGAGGGTCTGCAGCCTGGCTCCGGCGCGGTGCGCCAGAACCCGGGATAGCGCCAGGCGGATGGCGAAATTCACCCGGAAAGCCTCACCCCCAGAGAACATCTCGTACGGTCTTTCGCCAAACGAGTCGGAGATGATGATATCCAGCGTCTCACGCATTTCTTCTTTTTTGGACTTCAAAGCGCGCTGGGTGGCAAACCGCACAGACATACCGCCGGCGCTCAGGCGTTCCAGCAGGTCGTTGGCATGTGCTTCGATGTCCGGCAACGCCTGTTCAATCAACAACGCCGGCACGCCGTCTTTACTGAATGCGCGTTCCAGCGCCTTCAACCGGGTGATGGTCACCATCAGGTCACTGCGCCGTTTGACCTGGCGGGCCTTACGCTCGCGCAGGCTGTCCAGCACAGCCACCAATTGGCGCACCATGCCCACATCCATGCGCAGCCGGTTTTCCTCCGATTGGGCGTGCAGCAGTTCGCGCTCAACCAGGTTCAGATCGGGCAGGGCAGCCGCCTCGGTTGCATACTTCTGGCTGGCGGCGGTATATTCCTGTTCCTGCTGCGCCTGCTGAACCCGGTCCAGCTCAATCTGGCGACCCAGTCCGTCCAGCTGCCGTTCGAGCGGCTCCAGCGCGGCACGCGCCGACTCCAATTCGCGCAGAGCCAGTTCAGCGCCGCGTCCGGCTTGTTCGGAGGCGCGAACCGCGTCATGCGCAGCCGCGTCATAACCCAGGCTGCGCGCTTCCTGGTCAATGGCTGCCAGGCGAGAACGTGCATCCAGCGCAAACATGCCCTTGGTAATCTGCTCCTCCAGGTCCAGCAAACGCATGGCGCCGCTGGCTTCCCAGGTTTCCAGGGTATCGCGCAGACGCTTTAACTCGGTTTCTGCCTGGTCGAGCTTGCGGTGCTCTGTCAGAAGCTGCTGGTCCAGGCGGGTCAGGGCGGTCAGCTCCGCTTGCAGTTCTTTGAGGCTCTCCTCGTCGCGCTTCTGCTGCGCCACATTCTCGCGGTAAAGGTCGCCTTTTTGACGCCCCTCGGCCTCCAGGTCGGACAGCAGATTTTGCCGCTCGGATTCGCTCAACGGCTTCCCGCACAGCGGACAGTCTGCCCCATCCACCTGTTTGAGCGAATCGATGCGCTCTTTCAAATCGTTCATTTCCGCACGCAGGCGCGTGTTTTCCGCGGTCAACTCGCCGATGCGCTGGCGTTTCAACGCCAGTTCCTCTTCCAGCGCTCCGCGCCGTCCCTGCTGGGCCTGGATGGATTCCACATTGCCGCGCAGCTCGGGCAACCCATCCTCGATCAGTTTTGCGCGGGTTTCCAACTGCCGGATAGACTGCTCATCCGCGCGCAGCCGCCGCAGTTCCTCTTGAAGGCGCTTTTCTTCGCCGTTGATTTCCATCAGCGGCGCAGCGCGTTTGTTTTGAATCTCGAAGAAACTGGC
>JACRAG010000547.1 GCA_016213455.1 Anaerolineae bacterium
CAAACGGGGCGGCGTGTGCCTGGTGACGATTTTGCTTTTGTGCGGATCTACAACTTCGATTGGGAGTGGCGGGTGGTCGTTCTCCCTGCCGTTCATATCTGCAACAAATTCTGTTTCGGCGGTTTTTGCGTGGTTGGGAGCCGGTTTAGCGACCAGGTTTAGCGCTGGCGGAGCGCGTTACCCGTTGACCGTCGCGATCGGCACTGGGTCGAGTGCGGTCGGCGTATTTATTCCTAACGACCCAGCCGGGACGACAACAACAGCGCTGTCCAGTTCCGCCCCGTTCACATGGGCGGCCACTGATCATTTGCGAATACAAATCGAGTATGGCGTCGCATAAAGGAGAATTTTCGATGAGCGCTTACAGTTTGGACGAAACGATTACCCAGCAGCAGATCCGGGCGCAGCTGTTGGCGGAGCGCGGCGCGGGCCTGCAGCCACGCGGCAAGGTTCTGGCAGCCCCCACCGCGGCCAACCCCAACGGGTTTTGGGCGACCAGGCCGATCATCATCGACCGGAGCCACTGGGATCCACAAATGGATCACATGGCGTTGAAAGGGCGCGTCTCCGGGCTGATCGGCAAATTGGGCGAGGTGGACGACCGGCACATGATCAACGGCACCGATTTCGAGGCGTACAAAGACAGCACCTGGCCGGGAACGGTCCAGGGCGCGTATGACATCGATGTGCCGTGCGGCGGCTATCTGTTTTATAACCCCGCTTACTGGCTCAACGCCCAGGTCTCGAAGCAGTACCTGGAAAAGCAGGAGCTGCTTTGGGACGACCCGACCAAACGCATGATCTGGGCGCGGGCCGTGCTGCGGGAAGACCCGCAGCTGCGGCTGATCGTCGAGCAGATCAAAATCACGCGGCAGGGATACCTGGACAAGCCGGAGATGTTGATCGACCTGCCGAGTCGCGCGGTCAATTTCGTGTCTCTCGATATGGAGCGCTGGTGGCGCTATTACAGCCAGTGGCTGGCGGACAAGAGCACGGCCAAGCGCATCGACGAGGGCGATTTCAGCTGGATGGATTTCAGCACCGTGCTGATGATGGAACGCATCGCCAAGTTCCAGCGCCTGGGCCTGCTGCCCAGCGGGGTCAAGTTTGCGCCGGCTACGATCCCGTACACCGGGCTGAATTACGTAAAAAACTACTATCCTAAGTTCGAGGAGCGCATCGTGCGCAACGTCGGCGCTGGCGAAACGGTCGGACGGAGCTGGATCGCGCATTACTACTACTGGGGCGGGACGCCGGTCAACACCACGATCGAGGGGATCCGCAGCCAGTACCTGGCGACGGTGCCGGATGCGTGGCGACCGGCGGCTAAGTTTGGCAGAGTCAGTTTGGTGCAGATCAGCGGCGACTTTTTCAAGATCCCGGAGTTCCGCGACTCCCTGAACCGGCCTGTGGGCATCGACGTCAATTTGTGGCTGGCGGACCAGGCGGATTTCTTTCGCTGGTGCGGGTATGTGCCGCGGGGCGATCAGCCGGCGGACCCGGGCGGCGGGGAGACCGGCGGCGGGAGCCAGCCGAGCACGGAGTGGATGGCGGCGATCGAGACGAGGATCGCCGAGCTGGAGCGGTGGCGGAAGAGTTGAAAAAAAAGTCCCGGTCAGTCCGGGACTTTTTGATTTAAACGAAAAAGCCGCCCAGGGGAGGCGGCTTGACGCGCGTGATACACTTAAAGCAGAACCTTAACGAAATCGTCAATCTCACGCTGATGCGTCATATGGTCAAAAAGTCGGGGCGGGCGGATTTGAACCGCCGACCTCTCGGACCCGAACCGAGCACTCTATCCGGACTGAGCCACGCCCCGAACGAACCGAATTTTACCTCACAATCCCCAACCCGGCAAGGGCTAACCTGCCCTGGCGAGGTAATCTCCTTCAAGTACCCATTTATAGGTGCACAACTCACGCAAACCCATTGGACCACGCGCATGCATGCGCTGTGTGCTCACCGCCACCTCTGCGCCCAGTCCCAATTGCGCGCCGTCGGTAAAGCGCGTGGACGCATTCACATAAACCGCAGCTGAGTCAACCTCGCGCACAAACCGGTCAGCATTCGCTTTGGTTTCAGTCATAATACCGTCAGAGTGGTGGGTGCTGTGCTGGCTGATGTGTGAAATGGCTTCGTCCAAACCGCTGACCACCTTGATCCCCAGCACCAGGCTCAACCACTCCGTATCAAAATCATCAGGTCCGGCAGGCTGCGCCATCTCCGGCGCAACGCCGTTGAACACTGCCAGCGCACGTTCCTCCAGGCGGAAGCGCACACCATCCGCTGACAGCGCTTCCACCACCTGCGGGATAAACTGGCGCGCTACCGCTTCATGCACCAGCAGCGTATCCAGCGCGTTGCATACCGAAGGCCGCTGCACCTTGGCGTTGCGGATCACCGGGATGGAAGCTTCCAGGCGTGCAGATTCGTCCACATACAGGTGGCAAATGCCAATTCCCCCCGTGATGACCGGTATGCGGCTGTTCTCACGACAGAATTGGTGCAGACCGGCGCCGCCGCGCGGGATCACCAAGTCGATCGCATCATCCATCTTCAACAATTCCAGCACTAATGCCCGATCGCTGTCCGCGATGAATTGCACACAATTCCCCGGAAAACCGGCAGACTCCAATCCGGTTTGAATAGCTTGAGCCAGGATGGTGTTGGTCTGCAGCGTTTCTTTTCCGCCGCGCAGAATGACGCTGCTGCCGGCTTTGATCCCGATCCCGGCGGTGTCCACGGTCACGTTAGGGCGCGCCTCATAGATCACCGCCATCACCCCCATCGGCACACGCACCTTGCGAAAGTGCAGCCCGGTCGTCAGGTCACCTTCTTCAACCACCTCACCAACCGGATCAGGCAATCCTGCCACCTGGCGCAAATCGTTCACCACGCCAGCCAGGCGCTTTTCATTCAACATCAGCCGGTCCACCAGCGCGTCAGAAAGTCCGGCAGCGCGTGCCGCCTCCACATCCTTTTGATTGGCAGCCAGAACCGGTCCCGCATCCGCCAGAATGGCATCCCCAGCCGCCTGCAGCGCTTTCGATTTTAGCGCAGCGTCGGCAGTGGCCAGAAATTGGGCTGCGGTTCTGGCGCGCTTTGTCATGGCAATCAGATCGATCATCTCACCTCACCAATACCATCGCATTGCGGTGGATCACTTCTTCACCGAAGGAATACCCCAACAGCGCGTCAATCTCGTTGGATTTCCGCCCGCGCAGCAGTTCCACTTCCTTGCTGGAATAATTGCTCTGGCCAATCGCCAGGGTTTTCTTGTCAGAATTCAACACACGAATGGTGTCGCCGCGGTCAAAGTCACCTTCCACGCCCGTCACCCCCACCGCCAGCAGGCTTGATCCACGCACCAGGGCGCGTGCCGCCCCACCGTCCACCACAACACAGCCGCCTGACCGCTCGCCTGCCAGTAGAAAGCGCTTGCGGCTTTCCAGGCGGTTATCCACCGGCATAAATCTCGTCCCCACATGCTCTCCGCCGGCTATGCGCAACAGAACGTCCGGCTGATCCCCCCGCGCGATGAATACCTGGATCCCCGACTTCCTGGCGATGTCTGCCGCGTGCACTTTGGTCGCCATGCCGCCGGTTCCCAAACCGCTCTGGCTGTCTCCGGCGCCGGCTTCCACATTCTCCGCGGATTCCTCCGCTTGAACCTCACGAATCAACCGGGCCTGCGGATCTGTCCGGGGATCGCCTGTATATAGACCTTCCTGATCTGTCAGCAGCACCAAAATATCGGCTTCCACCAGCCCGGCCACATGCGCAGACAAATTATCGTTATCGCCAAAGCGGATTTCTTCCGTAGCCAGCGTATCATTTTCATTGACGATCGGGATCACGCCATTGGTCAACAGCGCCTGGAATGTGTTGCGCGCGTTCAAATAGCGTCGTCGATCGGTCAAATCGGCGCGGGTAAGCAAAACCTGTGCCACCCGCTGGTTGTAGATGGAAAAATAGTCGGCATACCGCGCCATCAGTGCCGGTTGACCGACGGCTGCCAGCATTTGTTTCTTCGGGATATGCCGGGGCAGTTCAGGGAAATCCAAAACTTCCCGGCCTGCTGCAATTGCGCCCGAAGAGACCAGGATTACTTCCCAGCCCGAATCATGAACCTGCGAAACCTGGCGAACCAGGTCCACCAGTCGCGGTGCAGAGATATTGCGGGAACCTCCCGTTAGCGTGGAAGTTCCCAGCTTGACAACCAAACGTTGTTTAACCGCCATAGCCGTTAATCGTCACCGGAGGAACGCACAACAGGCACGGGCTGGGCTTTGGCAGTTAGCTCTTCCAGCATCGGCGTAGTCAGGCTCTTGGGCCGTTCAATCGGCTTGCCAAGGGCGCGCGCCCAAACGATATGGGCGCACAATCCGAGGATCCGGCTGACACCGAACATAACCGTATAGAAATCAAATTGCTTGACGCCATAATGATATTGCAGTGCACCATTGATCGCATCCACATTCGGCCAGGGGTTTTTCACTTTCCCGGTTTGCGCCAGAATGGAAGGCAGGCTTTCATAAACAAGGCGCACCAATTGGAAAATTGGATCTTCGGGGAGATATTTCTTGGCAAACTCAAATTGGACGCTAAAGCGCGGGTCTGTGGTTCGCAGCACCGCGTGACCATAGCCCGGGATCACTTTCCCAGCAGAGACCTGTTGGGTCAAATAAGCGCGCAGTTCTTCGCGCGATGGCAGCTTTGATCCGAAATGTTCAAACACACTCAGCAGCCAGCGCAGGCATTCCTGGTTGGCCAAACCGTGGAGAGGACCAGCCAGCCCGTTCATGCCAGCGGCGCAGGAATAATAGACGTCCGATAATGCGGAAGACACCAGGTGAGCGGTGTGCGCACTGACATTGCCGCCTTCATGGTCCGAGTGGATCACAAAAAACAATCGCGCCAGGTCATGGTAGCGCAAATCGTCGCCTTTACCGATCATCGTGGCAAAATTCGCACCCCAATCCAGGTCAGGCCGGTAGGGGATGATCTCTGCGTTGCGGTACTTCAAGTTGTAGATATACGAAGCGATGCCTGGCAGTTTTGCCAGCAGGTTCATGCTGTCTTCCAGGTTATAGATCCAGTAATCGCTCTTCGGCAGACCATCGTCCGCGTACATACGCTCCGCATAACGCGCGGCGAACTGGCTGTAAGGTTGAAGCGCCAAAATCGCCGCAGAGAACATCGTCATCGGGTGGGTATCTTTGGGAAAACTGCGGATGGTGTCATAGATATGGGCTGGAATTTCGCTGCGCCGGCACCATTCCCGTTCAACTTCCAGCGCCTCTTCCTCTGTTGGCAGCGTGTCGCACATTAACAGGTAAAACAACGCGCCAGCCATCGGGAATTCTGCGCCCCGGACGCGGGGCAGGTAATCCACCAGTTCGGGAATGGTGTAGCTGCGCAGGCGGATGCCTTCCAATGGATCAACATACGAAATATCACTGACCTGGATCTGGACACCGCGAATGCCGCCGTAAATCTGTTCAACGGTGACTTCTCCCACCTTCAGTGCGCCATATTGCTTGCGTAGGCGGGCAACTCTCTCACGCCACGCCGGTAGTTGTACTGCGATCCGGTCATAAATATTCATTCAGCATACCTCCGCTTCAGCGTCATAACCATTCCGATGATTAGGTCTTATCTCGATGTTAACTGACGAAACCCAAACTGCGCGATACCTGCGCTGCCGCCTCGACCAGGCAACGGGCATGATTTTCCATCACTTGCGGCTCAAAACGCTGGCTCGGACCACTGATGGCCAACGCAGCCACAATTTCTCCACCCCGATCGAAGATCGGAGCCGCCACACCGGATGCCTCCAGAATCCACTCGCCGGTACTGATAGCATACCCATTTTGGCGGATCATTTCCAGTTCTTTCCTCAATTTTATGGGATCCACGATGGTTTTGGAGGTCAACGGCGCCAGGTCACCACGGTTGAGGATCTCGTTTTGCTGTTTTTCCGGCAGATAAGCCAGCAGCACCTTTCCAGCCGAGCCGGCATGCAGCGGCAAATGCAACCCGACCCGCGGCGCGACAAACCGTAGGTTTTGTGTGCTTTCCAGGCGTTCTATGCACACCCGCTCATTCCCATCCAGCAGGTAAAGGCTGATCGTTTCCTGGGTCTTTCGATGCAGATCCTGCATCAAAGGATAAGCCACATTGCGAATATCAGAATGGAACAAATAGGTGCCAGCCCAGGTCAACACACGCGGTCCCAGGCGGTAGTTTCGGTTGGTCGGGTCCTGGCTGAGCAGTCCTAATTCTCGCATGGACAGCATCAAACGCCCGGTAGCGCTGGTGGAAAGCGCCACCTGGCGCGCCACTTCCCGCACGCCCATTTCCGCTTTATCACGGGTGAAGCATTCCAAAATCTTCACCGCCTTTTCCAGCGTCTGCACCTTTTCGGTCATAGCCGGCACCTGTTTTGTCCCTAATAACGGGACATCGTCCCAGTGAATGTGAATACGATTATAAGAATCCGCCAGTAAATGTCAAGATAATTTGATTATTTTTGTAGGATTTGGGAAAGGAACAACTGCGTGCGATCGTGACGGGGATGATCGAAAACCAGCTCCGGCGCGCCGTGCTCAATGATGCGCCCTTCATCCATAAAGATCACTTCATCGGCAGCCGCACGCGCAAAACCCATCTCATGCGTCACAACCACCATGGTGATGCCTTCTTTTGCCAGATCAAGCATCACGTCCAGCACCTCTTTAATCATTTCCGGGTCAAGGGCGCTGGTGGGTTCATCGAAAAGCATGATTTTCGGCTTCATTGCCAACGCCCTGGCGATCGCGACCCGTTGCTGCTGCCCCCCAGATAACTGTGCAGGGTAGCTGTCTGCCTTTTCAAGAATACCCACCCGCTCCAACTGCTGCAGCGCGATTTGCCTGGCTTCATCTTTGTTGCGCTTGCGCACAATCTCTTGTGCCAGGGTAATGTTCTCCAGAACGGTTAAATGGGGATACAGGTTGAAATGTTGAAAAACCATCCCCACATCCGCGCGGATTTCGTTGATCTTTTTCTCATCCTGGGTCAACAATTGACCGTCGATGTAGATCTCGCCTTCATCTTCCACTTCCATATGGTTGATGCAGCGCAGCAAGGTGGACTTGCCCGAACCACTCGGTCCAATTATGACAACCACCCGCCCTCTTTTTATCGTGACACTGACACACCGCAGCGCCCAAACCGATCCAAAGCGTTTAATCACATTGCGAACAACGATGATGTCGTCTGGATCGGTCATGATTGGAACCTTCTCTCCAATAGTTTGACCAGCAGCGACAAAACGACCGTCATGGTCAGGTAAAGAACAGCCAGCGTCGAGTAAGCCTCCGGGTATTGGAAGGTTTGACCCGCGTACAGCTTGGCAACCTGAGTGATGTCACGCACCGCCAGCACTGAAACCAATGAGGTGTCTTTGAGCATGGAGATGAAATCATTGCCCAACGCCGGCAGCACATTCCGAATTGCCTGAGGAAGAATGATGAACCGCATTGCCTGCCAGTAATTCATGCCTTGCGAACGCGCAGCTTCCATCTGTCCTTTATTAATCGATTGGATCCCTGCGCGGAATATTTCCGCGGAGAACGCCCCATAGGTGATCGACAGTGCAATCACGGCGCGCAACTGCATCGGAACGCCCTTGTTGTCGATCGCTGACAAAGCCCCTCCGATCGAACCCAGACCCATTCCAGTCAGCCACGACCCAAGCGCATTCAAACCAGAAGTCGACGCCGGCACAAGCACCAGCGCGATGAAGAAAATCAAAACCAGCATGGGAATACCCCGGATGATTTCAACATACAGGGTAGCCAGGTTCTTGAAAACGACATTGCTGGAAATTCGGCCCAAGCCGGTCACCAGGCCCAGGACAATCGCGATGGAAAAAGCTGCCAACGTGGTCACGATGGTGACCGATAGACCCGCTTTGATGAAATTGAAAGACTGTTGGAACGAAGGCTGCGTTGAAATCACGCCCGTCGTGACAAGCATAATCACCACAATCGCAGCGAACCACCACGGGAAACGGTTTAAACGCAGTTTCATCGGCTCACGAGGGAGCGCGATCACGGCGCCGTGGGGAAGGGCAGCATCTTCACATGCCATAATATTTTCCTTTCATCCTGACAACCCTGTCGCGGTTGGGTAATAACCGCGACAGGGCTTAAGGTCAATCTTTACTTATTTAATGTCTTCAGAACCAATATTGAAGTCAGGACCAAAGTATTTGGCATTGATGCTTTCCAAAGTGCCATCTGCTTTCATCGACTCGAGCGCTTTATCAACCGGTCCAACCAGGTCGCTACCCTTGGGATACACAAACCCCAGTTGGTCGGATGAAATGGAAGGCCCGATCAATTCGATCGAATCGGCATTTTCTCCGCGGTACCCTTGACCGGCAGTTTCATCGATGATCACAGCGTCCACATCACCGCCAATCAAAGCTTGAACAGCAAACGGGAACTGCTCAAAAGCTTTGATGCGTTCTTCTGAGAGGAATTTCTTGGCAGTTTCGTAGTTGGTG
>JACRAG010000065.1 GCA_016213455.1 Anaerolineae bacterium
CGCCACCCCAAACCGGGCAGCCACCTGCCAGGGAAAAGCCGCTGTGACTTCATGGTCCCAAGGGTTCGGCTTGATGGACGCGATCATGATTTTGGCAACCTTTTAATCCAGCTCCCAAAATGTGTACCCGTTTACCGTAAACCGCGATTCGTCGCATAACCGGCAGTGGAGGGGGTGCACGGTTCTCCACTGCCGGTCAAAATTGCCTAAGCCCAAAGACCTTCCACGCGCAGAGACGTTCCCGCGGGCAGATCCACCCAGCCATCCACCGGCGCCGGAACGACCTGACCCTGCACGCGCACTTCCACAGCCGGCACACGCAGGCGCAGGAAAGCGGGTTTGAGCGACCAGGCGGCATCCAGATCCAGCTGCAGGGTGAAGCGGCCATCCGTCCCGGTGTGCAGGTGCAGACTCACCGGCCCAAAGCGGGTGGGCGTGCCCTCAAAGCGGATCTCCTTGCCCGGCGCGCGCCATTCTTCCGGCACGCCCGCCAGCAATTCCAGCCCTTCGCCGCGCTCAAACACCACCAGGTTGCGCACCAAACGGATGAATTCCGCCGATGCCCAGTTGTGCGGCATATCGCCCACCAGCTGGCCTTCTTCCGAGTCAGTGAAGGACTGTTCCTCGCGCCAGACCCGAGTCGGAGTGGCATGGTTGGCGAAGGCATACAGATAATCGAGCGCCTTGTCTCCTCGCCCGGCGTACAACCACACGTGCGCGCCAAACGAGGCGTTATAGTTCCACAGCGCCTGGTAGGGGATCCAGCCAGTAAAGGCGGGGACGCCCTCATGGTCATCCACCAACTCATAGAGGTGGAGCAGGTTCTGCACCAACGGATCCTCCGGGCTGAAAATCTCACCTGGATAAATGGCATGGCACATCGCCCAGGTGGCCGAAGCCGGCGTCAGGCGCAGGTAATCGGGCTGCAGATCGGCGGGATAATTGGGCGCCCAGACATGCTCCCCGCTGCCCGGCATGCAAATCGGCAGGTAGGGCGTACCATCCGGCAGGGTGCGCATATCGCGTTTGGCGCACACGTTGAAATCGGCGAACAGGCTGTCAAAGTCGGCCTGGAAGCGCTTCGCGTCCGCCTCAAATCCCAGGTGGCGCGCAGCCCTGGCTGCACCCAGCAGGCCCGCCATGATCCAGAACACCGTGGTGTATTCGCCGCGCCAGCCGCCCAACCCGCCGTCCGCGAAGGACATCGGTAGCAGCCGGTAGCAGGGCGAATCTTCGAGCAGCGCGTAGGCTTCCTTGCGCATGCCCTCGATATAAGCCACCGCATTCTGAATGACCGGCCAAAGCTCGCGCAGGCGCTGGTCGTCTCCCATCAGCTCGCACTGCCGCACCAGGGTCAGCAGCGAGATGCCGGTCTCTTTGGTGTGGAACTCAAACACCATGATCGAACCGTCCGGCTTGACCCGCCGGAGCAGCGTATCAACCCCCAAATAGGCATCCTCGCGGTAGCCCATGTAGTGTGCGGCTTCGAGCAAAAAGTGACCGTCCACCACCCACAACCCGCGGTAGCAGGTTGGGCCAACCTGGAAAACCGGCAGCCCGTCTTTGATCTCGCGCGCCTGCAGGATGTTGCGCGCGCAGGCATGCAGCATATCCATCACATCCGGGTCGGGCACCTGGAAAGGCAGCTTGAACAGAGGGATCTGCTCCCACGCTTCACGGGCTTCGTGGTAAGCCTGTTCAGCCCAGGCCAAATCGACACCCTCCACATCCTGGTGGTTTTGCGGCACAATCACTGCGCCGCGCAGGGTTTCACCGGCGCGCAGCACCACCGGCTCCATGCCCAGCGCAGAACAGGGCCGGAAGCCGTCCGTATTGATCGGCGACAGGCGCTGCGGGACCGAGACAAAAGCCACTTCACCCGCACCCGGCTCGGATTCATCCTCCGGTTCCACATCGAAGGGCGAAACAGAAAAACTGAAGACGCGTTTTTCTTCCGGAGCCACCGAGAAGATCACCCGCGCCGGTTTTCTGGAACGGCCTACAAACAGGCGATTCAACTCATAAATATTGACTTTGAATCCGGTCAGGAAAGAGGAGACACCCGCGTTCGGCTGGATCTCCCACAACACCACATCCGTGCGTTTGCCATCCTTTTGGTGCGCGAAAGCTTTCAACACCAGCGTGGCTCTGGCGTACGCCAGCGTGGTGACCACGCAGGGGAACTGCGCACTCTCCGTCACCTGAGTGACCGAGAGAGGAGCATGCGCGGCGTGGATGCCGAACTCATAAACACGTTTGAACTTCCAGTCGTTCCATACCTCGGTTTGGAAACCATACAGCAGCGCTCCATCCTCACGCACGACGGTCTTATAAAAATCATCCTTCAACGCAATGTTGGTCCACCGGGAAGGCGGCGCATAGCGGAAGTCAATCACGTGGTTTTCTTTCATGTTCGTCCTCCATCCTGTACCGATCCATCGAAACCCGATCTACTCCGCGCCAAACAGGGCACTGTAAGCGCGAGATCAACACATCTTTTGCAGATTAGCCTTGACCGCCGCATCCACGAGATAACCGTGGCGTCATTGTTATGCTGGCGCAGGGGGCATCTTTACTTTCACCGCCGTTCAGCCAGGATTTGACCTGCTGCTGATCCTGGACAGACCTTGTCGAGAAATCCGGCACGCCTTATTGGCTCGTGCTCGCCTCCATTGCAATGACTTAACGAACCGCATCTACTGCGGTGGACACAATGGTCAGATCGTATTGATTGGTGGAAAGGACCTCCGCGTTGGAACGCAGAACCAATTCCACCTGGTACTTCCCTGCCGGAAAATCATTGGAGATCACCAGGCTGGGGGCCTGATCCAGAACCCCATCGGATGGAACAGTGAACGTCCGCTCTTGATGGAACAAGGCGGAGAATTCACCATTCTTAATGCACACAGAGTAAGTGCAGTTTTCCAGCGCTTCGTGCCGGTCGTTGACAACCCAGGGACGGACCACAATCGGCAGATGGAAACCAACCGGGTCGATTTCCTTCATCAGCACATCCCGCCCCAGGTTGACCCCAATTAAAACCGGCTGGTAAACCTGCACCAGGGTGTGGTACCCCTTCTTCGGCTGGCGGTCGTAACCAATCACCGACCAGGTGACGGAGGGCCAGCAATCCATAAACATAAACTGGAACATGCCGCCCAGCGCTTTGTACTTGTTCTTGCGGTACAGCTCGATAGCGTACTTTAACAACTGGCTTTGATAGTTCTGCGAATTCTCAACAAATTCTACCCAGTTGTTCCCCAGCGGGATTTTTGCCACATGGAAGGTCTGGTCGTATTGAAAGTCATGGTAAGCCATCTTAGCCCAATCCGGCGGCCAGCTCTCTCCTACCATTTCTTTCATGGATGCCACATTCGGCAAGGCCTGCGCACCGAACTCGGTCAGAATCGGCGTACCCGGCAGCGCTGAGTAATCGCGGTAATTCCCGATATACCATCCCCCATAGGTATGCTCCCAAAATTCCGAGATAACCCGGATATAGCGCGA
>JACRAG010000541.1 GCA_016213455.1 Anaerolineae bacterium
GGACTTTTTCCTTGTCCCCGCCCAAAAATTCCAGCCGGATGCCGATTTGTCCGCTTTCATCTGTCGTCTTGTTCAGCCATCCCTTTTCCAGCAAAAACTGCTGATAACTGCGCGCCATGCCGACATAATCGCTTTCCGCACCGCTCAAAAAGCGGTAGCGCACCCTGATATCGAAGGCATTGGTTTCTCTTTGCAGGGTAGTCACGCCAGCGCCGGCGCGGTTGGTGGCCTGAAAATAGCTTTGATTGTAAATGAAGGCGTGGCAGGCAAAATTGAAATTGGTGATGATGCCGGAAGGATGCACCTGCAGCTCGGCATAGGCTGCCCCGTCCTCGACAATGGACAAAAAGGCATTCTGCCCCTCGCCGTGCACCATTCCCATCACCGGCAGGCTCAGACGGTAGGGACGGTTGATGTTGGGGTCGAACGGCAGCAGGGCAATCATCCCCAAATCCGGGCCGTAATAACGCCCGTAGAACATGGTACGGGCTTTGGTAGCCGCCGAAAGCGGAATGAGGCTGCCGCTGCCGTCCGGAATCAGGATGTAACCGCTGACCTCATCGGCACGGGTGGCGCCCATGAAGGGGTAAAGATACAGCAGCCCCAGTTTGTAAGCCGGGTTTTCCTGCCGGATGGAGGCAAACGGCACCTCGACATGCACGCCGTCCGGCTGCAGGCGCACGATGAGCTGCAAGCCGATACCGAAATCGGTAAAGAACAGCGAGGCTTCAAACCCCTGCCCGTTGGGGCGAAAGTCCAGCGTTCGGCTGGCGTTGGTAATGGAAATGCGCTTGTTGACCGCCTTTTCATCCAGATACTCGATGCTGACGGCACTGTCGGCAAAGGCAGTCCACGAACGGTTGAGCCGGTCACCCGGAGCAGGTTGGTCCAGGTTGGAATGCCACAGGTAGCCGCTGCGTTTGTCCAGCACCTTGAAGGCCAGCGTATCCGGGTTGGCGTAGAGGATGAAGGTGTCGTTCTCCCCCACCTGCCGGAACTCCGGCGGGATTTGAGCGGGAGGAGAAGGTACCCAACCGTCCGCAATACGGCTATGCGCATTTGTTTCACCGCAGCAGAAACCTACCGCCGCCCGCGGCAGTCCCAACAACCCCGCCAGCAGCGCCAGCACCAGCCCCATCCGCCACCAACGCTCAGCCACGCAGCCCCACCTCCTGAACAATGGCCTGAACAAAATCTACCAGCTGATTGAACAGCACAAAGAAGATATACGCCGTCAGCAGGAACATCAGCATGGTGAACAGCGTCAGGGCGATGTTGCGCAGCGTTTCGGCAAATGAATAATTGTGAATCTCCATCACCATGATCACCAGCATCAAAACACACCAGGCGTAAATCAAATCGCGGCTGAAGGTGTAAATGAAAATTTCATTGAGAGTCAGCACATTGGAAAACAGCGCCAGCGGCAGCGCAAACAGCGCATACGGAAAGAGACTGTAGGCGCTGCCGATGAACACATCTCGAAAACGACCCTCGCCGTCGGTAATCGTCGAGATCAGGTAGTTGGCGATGTTCCACAGACCGATGGCAATCAGCAGAGTGATCACTTCGCGCGCAACCGGCACATCGTTTGCCGAGGCGTAGGGATTGAAAACGAAACCCGTCCAGTAGAGCGTCAGCAGGCGCACGGCAATCACCCAGCCATACAGCAGCAGCGCAAACGGAACACTGCCGCGCAGATTGCGCTTGATGTAGTAGAAACTATCCGCCGGCTGACGGATGAAACGGAACAAAAAACGGAGGTCATCCACAAAGCGAACGGCCGCCAACTGCCCGCCGACCCGCCGCAGCGGCTGCAGCCAGCCGAAGCGCCGGTCAAGCCGCCGCCCCACCAGCCCCTGCACCACCCCCAGCGCCACAATCACCCCCAAAAACTGCGCCAGATGGCGCTGCAAAACCGCGTTGCGCAGCTCCCAGAAGGCTTCCGAAAAGCCTTTGCGGTCTTCGGCATAACGGTAGGCGGTCAACGCCTCGGCGTATTTGCCCTCTTTGAAGTAGGCATCCCCGATGGCCTGATAGGTCATGATAAAGGATCCGTTGTAGTTGAGCACCTCTTCAAAATAAGGCTTGGCTTCCGTGTAAAAGCCCTCCACATAGCGGCGCACGCCTTCATGCACCAGGCGCGCAAAGGCGGTTGTCCGAAAGACCACCAGCGCGTTTTTTTCCTTATCCAGTACGTACAGGTTTTCGCCAAAGCGGGCAATTCCGGTCGGGTTGCGCAGCGTGCCGCGCCGCTGCTCGCCCTGATCCGGGGCGCCAAACACGAACAGCAGCATTCCGTTTTCCACATACTCGTAAATCACACCGCTGGCATCCACGGCGGTCAGCAGCCCCTCCTCGCTGATGTGCACATCGCGGAAGGTCGAGGAACCAAAGGTATCCGGGAAGATGTTTTTACCGGCAATGGTAAATTTGCGGATACTCTTGCGCGGCGAAGTGCCGGCGGTGACCGTATAAATCAGCGAACGGCGGTCAATCGCCAGATTCGAGGGCGAAGCGGCCTCATTCTTGATGAA
>JACRAG010000553.1 GCA_016213455.1 Anaerolineae bacterium
GAGAGGAACCGGCAAAACAACCGTGGCGCGCAGCCTGGTGGACCTTCTCCCTGGCGTCAAACGCTCGAATTGTTTTTACGGCTGCCTACCCGAAGATATTCAAACCGGTGGATTGGATGCGGTGTGCCCCGATTGTGCCCGCAAATTCGGCGAAGGCATTCCACTCACACGCGATGATCAGGTCCGTGTCATCGAGCTGCCGCTCAACGCAGGTTTCGATGATGTGGTTGGCGGCCTGGACGAACGCGCTCTCGAATTCGAACGCAAGCGACTTCGCCGGGGCATCCTGGCGCAGGCAGACCAGAATTTGCTGTATGTTGATGAAGTCAACCTTCTGGCTGACAACATTATCAATTCGCTGCTGGATGCGGCCTCCGCGGGTTTCTACACCCTGCGCCGCGGTCAGGTCAGTGCGACCTACCGCTCCCGGTTCACTTTGATCGGCTCCATGAATCCGGAAGAGGGCAATCTCAGGCCGCAAATAATGGATCGCTTCGGTCTGCGCATCGTAGTTCGCGGCCTCCCCGACACCGATCAACGCCTTGAAGCCGCACGCCGATCCAGAATGTATCGATTAAACCCGCGCGGCATGGTCAACCTGTATTTAGAGGATACCCGCCTTGCTCGTGACGAAATCGCTCAAGCCCGCGCATTGCTAACTCAGGTTGAAATCCCCGATGATATCGGGCGGACGGCATCCGAAACCGTGCAAAAATTGGAAATCGACTCATTACGAGCTGAAATGACACTCTTTGAAGCTGCGCGGGCTTTAGCTGCAGCGGATGGACGCCTGACAGTCACCCTGGAAGACATCAAGACCGTTGCTCCATTTGTCCTCCGGCTCCGCCGGTCATCATTCATGATAGAATATTTTAAACGCCAGGAACTGGAAGACCACCAGATCACCGAACAATTCGACCGGATGAAATAGAAGGAGAGGATACCGATGGCCCCGAAATTAGTAAAAGAGAAGCCAATTGATCCAACCTCAGTATCCGCCAACAGCGCCCAGGAATATGCAGCCCGCGGGTGGATCTTCTACGGTCGAGCCCAATTTGATAAGGCAGAGGCAGATTTCCGCAAATCGCTTGAACTCGAACCAGTCAATGTGGACGTGTTGTTTGCGCTTGGATTGACCCTCAATGCTGCCAGCCGGTCTGCAGAAGCCATGGATGTTTTCAATCAGGCGCTTTCTGCTGCCTCAAATCTCACCGACCCGGTGCGCAAAGTCATGGTCTCCCGTTTGCTTCGCGGACATATCAGCCACATTAAGACCGGTGATTGGAGTCTGACACGCTGATATGGCCTCTTCGCGAACATTGAATCACCGCGACCGGATTCTGGCTTGCATATCCGGTCAACCGCTTGACCGTCCACCAGTTGCGCTTTGGCGTCATTTTCCAGTAGATGACCAGACTCCGGAAGGACTGGCTGCCGCGACTGCCGAATTTCAAAACCGTTATGATTTTGATTTGATCAAAGTCACCCCAGCTTCCTCATTCTGTATCAAAGACTGGGGCAGCCAGGATGCCTGGCGCGGAAATCCGGAAGGCACCCGCGATTACACCCACCGGGTGATTCAAGTTCCTGAGGAATGGTCGCATCTGCCGGCTTTAAACCCCGAGAAGGGCTGGTTGGGTGGTCAGCTGGCTTGCTTGCAGCTGCTGATACAGCAATTTTCCGCTACTACCCCCATTTTGCAGACCATATTCAGCCCGCTTTCCCAGGCCAAAAACCTGGTCGGAAACGAGAAATTACCCGTTCATCTGCGTCAGGCCCCTGACGCGCTGCATGCCGGTCTCGAAACCATCACCCAATCCACCCTGACCTTTTTGGAAGCTGCCCGCAAAACCGGCATCGACGGCATTTTCTACGCCGTGCAGCACGCACAGCGCAGCCTTCTGGCTGAACCAGAGTTCATTGAATTTGGTCGCGCCTATGACCTGCGCATTCTCGACGCCGCCCGCGACCTGTCCATCAACATGGTCCATTTACACGGCACCGACACTTATTTCGACCTGGTTGCCGGGTATCCTGCGCACATTCTCAACTGGCACGATCGCCAGACCGAACCTGCACTCTCAGATGGCCTCAAACGCTTCCCAGGCGCCGCTTGCGGTGGTTTGCGTCAATGGGAAACCCTGGTGCTGTCAGATAGCCTGGAAGTGCGCTCAGAAGCCCTGGAAGCCTTAAAAAGCACCCATGGGCAGCGCTTTATCCTTGGTACGGGCTGCGTCACCCCGGTCACTGCCCCGAGCGGCAACATCTGGGCTGCCCGAAAAGCAGTTGAAAATTTTTCCTGAGAAGAACACACCATGGCCAATCCTCGCATCATCAGCGGAAAAGCCCGCGGAATTCGCTTGCGCATGGTTCCGGGTGATATCACCCGGCCTGTCACCGATATCGTCAAAGAAGCTTTTTACAACATTCTAGGCACCGATATCATTGACGCCACCATGCTGGACTTGTTCGCCGGTACAGGCAGTGTCGGCATCGAAGCTTTAAGCCGCGGCGCCGCCTACTGCCGTTTTACCGACCTGCACCACGCCGCGGTCGAGACGGTCAAAACCAATCTCGAACTCACCCGCCTCAAAGACCAGGCTCAAGTCATCCAGACCGATGCGCTGACCTACCTGAACCGTACGCCCGACCGCGCCTTCGATTACATTTACATTGCGCCGCCTCAATATAAAGGGATTTGGGAACGCGCGCTGCTTCTGGTGGATAAAAATGCTGGCTGGTTGACCGAGGAAGGCTGTGCGGTCGTGCAGATTGACCCGAATGAATTCAAAGAAGTTGAACTGGTCAACCTGGAATTGACAGAAGAACGCAAATACGGCAATACGCTGCTTTTGTTTTATGATAGAAAATCATCCGAGAACCAATCCTGATGGATTGAAAAAGAACACCCTTAAATAAAAAGCTGCCCCTTACGGAGCAGCTTTTTTAGTAAGATCAATCTTACTTGACAGCTTCGCGCAAGGCAGCCAATTGACCGGCTGAACCAAGCATTTCATTCTTGTGAGCAATGAACTTGGCGTATTCAGCCATAAAGATCTTGCCAACCGGGCGCAGGTCAATTTCTTCCGGTTTTTCAAGGAAGAATTCGCGGTGTACGCGCGTCCAAACCAGGCGTCCGTCGGTATCGATGTTGATTTTGGTGACGCCCAATTGAGCCGCCTGGTGGAACTGTTTGTCATCCACACCCTTGGCGCCCTTGAGATTGCCGCCAGCCTTGTTAATCCGCTCAACTTCTTCCTGTGGAACGGAGCTCGAGCCATGCATGACCAGTGGGAAGCCCGGCAGGCGAGCTTGAATCTGGCTGAGGACATCGAAGCGCAGCGCCTGATTACCGCTGAATTTGAACGCGCCATGGCTGGTCCCAATCGCCACTGCCAGCGAGTCGCAGCCGGAGCGATCAACGAATTCACGCGCCATCTCGGGATCGGTCAGCTTGGCATTCGCCTCATCGACCTTGACGTGTTCTTACACGCCGCCCAACTGACCCAGTTCATCTTCCACCACGATACCGCGCGCATGCGCTGCATCCACAACCCGTTTGGTGATTTCGATGTTCTTGTCAAAGCTTTCGTGGCTGGCATCAATCATCACCGAGCTGTAAAAACCGCTCTTGATGCAGTCCATGCAGGTTTCTTCGTCACCATGGTCAAGATGCACTGCAAAAATGGCTTCGGGGAAGATCTCATCCGCGGTGCGAATGATGGCTTCCAACATTCGTTTGTCCGAGTATTTGCGTGCGCCCTTGCTGATTTGAATGATGAACGGCGCCTGACTGTCGATGTTGCCGCGGAACAGGCCCATGGTCTGCTCGAGGTTGTTAATGTTGTATGCGCCAATGGCATATTTGCCGTAAGCTGCTTCAAACAGTTTTTTCGTTGTGACGATCATAATACGCTCCTTCTGCTGGTCCTCCCAATGATTGCCCGGGAGAACCGGAAATAACCAAATTTAGCTCAAGAACATGGGCACGCCCATGAAATCTTTCACACGCGGTTTGTATTGCTCGATGTCATAATAACCGGCCACATCCACCCGTTTCTTGCCGGCTAAAACCATTTCCACCGGGACGGTGGTGTATTTGCCGCCATGCAGGGCAACCATTTTGCCAGTCTCATTCCGGCGAATCAACTGCACTGCCAGGTTACCGAAGGACATCGCCACCATGCGGTCCAGCGAATC
>JACRAG010000548.1 GCA_016213455.1 Anaerolineae bacterium
TCATTTGGTACGGAACCCATCGCATTCGTGATATTCGGCGTGACGGGAGATTTGACTCATCGGAAATTGCTCCCTGCGTTATATGAATTGCAAAGGGAAGGCCGCCTGACGGTGCCGGTTCACATCATCGGGTTTGCCCGACGCGAATGGGATGACGGGATCATGCGGGAATCACTGCGCGAGGCCGTTCATGAGTATGCGCGGAATAAACCCTCCGATGAGGGTTTGCTCGATCAGCTGCTGTCGCGCGCACATTATGTGAGATCCAGCTTTGATGACGCCGATGGTTATCATCGTCTGAACCAGAAGCTTGAAGAGCTGGGGGTGTGTAATGTGGTGTACTATCTGGCGACTCCGCCAGAGTCGTACATGGAGATTATCCGGCAGTTGGGTGCGCATCAAATGGTGCATTGCTCGGGCGCCTGGACGCGTCTGGTTGTAGAAAAACCCTACGGGCGCGACCTTGAGTCGGCGGGTGAACTTGAAAATATGATCCACGCCGTATTTGAGGAACGCCAGGTCTTTCGCATTGACCATTATCTGGGGAAGGAGACGGTACAAAATATCCACGTATTGCGTTTTGCAAACGGCATCTTTGAGCCGTTGTGGAACCGCAATTATGTCGATAATGTGCAAATCACGGTTGCTGAGACCGTCGGCGTGGGCACACGCTCGGGGTACTATGATTCGGCTGGTGTGATTCGGGATATGTTTCAGAATCATCTACTTCAACTGATTGGCTTGACGGCGATGGAAGCGCCGGTTGCTTTCAATGCTGACAATGTGCGCGATGAGAAAGTGAAAGTGCTTGAAGCGCTGCGCCCGTTGCGGGGAAATGATGTGATGGAGCATACATACCGGGCCCAATATGTGGCGGGAACGGTGGATGGAATGCGCGTGCTGGGATATCGGGATGAAAAAGGTGTACCTTCCAATTCCATCACCGAAACCTTTTTAGCGGTGCGCCTTTTTATCGACAACTGGCGTTGGGCCGGGGTTCCATTTTATGTACGCTGCGGCAAGCGCATGCCATCCAGGGTGACAGAAATTGCCATCCAGTTCAAACAACCGCCTTTGCGCCTGTTTGACTGGCAGGATATGGGCGGCGCCGCACCGAATTTGCTTATTCTGAGCATTCAGCCGAATGAAGGGATCACCCTGACGTTTGGGGCGAAGAATCCTCGACCGCGCATGAAGATTTCACCCGTGAAAATGGAATTTAATTACCAGGAGGCTTTTGGCGCTCAACCCCCAGAGGCCTACGAACGCCTGCTCCTCGATTGCCTGGTCGGCGATGCCACATTGTTCACCCGTAGTGATGAAGTGATGGCTGCGTGGCGGTTTACGGCAGGTATTCTGGATGCCTGGCGTGATTTGCCAGTCAAAAATTTGCCAATTTATGAGGCGGGAACCTGGGGGCCACCTGGATCCGATGATTTTATTGGTAAAGATGGGTGGGGTTGGCATAACGCCTGACCATTTTGGAAGGAAAGTTGAAATTTGATCAATAGACGACAACTCGTTGTTTTACTGACAGCCTTGTTGATTGGGCTGGTTGTTTGGGGAGGGGCGTGGGGTGCGACGCCAGTTTTGGCCGACAGGCCTGCTTTGCAGGCTACGCCGGTTCCACCAACGGTGACAGGTACGCCCAGCGGTCCCATGGCTGTTGTCCTGCAGGGATCAGAGCCGCAAATTAATGTGCGCTCTGGACCGTTAACGACGTATGATCTGGTTGGCGTTTTGTTGGCAGGGCAAAAAGTGCCTGCCAAAGGAAGATCGCCTGGCGGGAATTGGATCTTAATCGAATATCCTGGCGTTCAAGGTGGACAGGCCTGGGTTTGGTCATTGTATGTGCGCATTGAACCCCTCGATGCCGTGCTGCCGATTGTTGAGCCGCCGCCCACGCCTTCACCAGCGGTCACCAATACCATCGATCCGACTCTGGCGGCAAAATTCATCGTAACGTTGGAACCCACCCGGTTGCCAACCTATACGGCACCCCCTCCCTTGAATATCCCTACTTTCACCGCGGATACCGGCTCGGTGGTGGGAAATATCCCCATGGGATTTATTATCGCTGGCCTGGCAGTCTTGGGTTTGTTGCTCGGAGTATTATCTTTCGCCCAATCGCGTTGACACATCCGATGGATGTGGGGTAACCCGCCTTATAGAAGGAATTCTCTCAACTTTGCCATACATTCCGCCGGCACTTTGTGACCGGCGGAATGTTCGCAATAGGACACGTCTACGTTGAGGTTGTTCAAGGTTGCCAGCGCGTGTTGTCCGTGCTCGACGGGTAGGATTGCATCCGATTGTCCATGCGCGATAAAGAAGCGAATGGTCTTCAACCCGAAATAGGTATCAGGGTGGTCGGTGTGTGGCAGAAAACCGCTCAGAAAAGCAATGCGTTCCACCTGATGGGGAAACAGGGATGCGTACACCGCCGCCATGGCTGCTCCCTGACTGAATCCTACCAACCGGTACGGTGGTGTAAACGCGATCTCGTCCTGGCTCAGTTCTTCCAATGCGTCGTTGAGTATCTGGCAAGCAGGTAGAAAATTTTTAAACGCTGGAATTGGCGTTGTTTCCAGAAGAGGCGCCCAGCCAAAGCCGGTCGGTGTGGCAGGAACAGGCCCGCGAGGGAAGAGTTGAGCATGTCCAGCAGGAGCTGAACGGCTGAAGACTTCCATGGAAAACTCATCGCCGGTCCATCCGTGGATGAGAATTACAGCCGGATGACTCAATGGGGGTTGCAATTTTGCGCGGAAACGCAACCCCTTTTCAATGATCCTTTCCTGGTTAATTTCTGTCGGCACGTTTGGCAATCCATTCGATGATGGCGAGCGCAAGTATGATCAGCAGAATGGGCACCAAACCAATTCCCAGACAGATCATGCCGGATATGGCTGCTGATGGACCATAAATGAAATAGATCAAGCCAATCCCGACGACGAAAAGCAAGATTAATCCTCCGGCAATCAGCCGAAAGGTTGTCTGGCGGGAATATGCCCGTAAATCGCGCATGGGATTATTCCATCGGCTCTTGCAGAACCGGGTCCGGTCCGAGAATGGGGGGTTCTTCGGATGGGGTGATTGTTCGGATGAAGTGTTTTACCTTGCCAGTGAGGGTTTGCGCCTTAAGGAGATCATCCAGCGCCTCTTCAGCTGCTTTGATGCCAATCTCCACCAGATCGTCCGGATTCACCATCTCAAACATGGCATAGCGAACGACATCAGGCCGGATGATATATTCGGGTTTATCGATGGCGAGACGTAATTCTGCCACCATGCGGGTGCTGATCTCAATGGATTGCGAGAAGATGCGCATCGCCTGGCCCAGACGCAGCTTGTTGAAATTGTCCAGCAACCCCTTAGGTAAGGGGATGGGGCTGGCATCCAGAATGTTTGCTTCCGGGGTGGTCCCCCAGGCTTCCGGAGATGGTTGCAGTGCGATGGCAAGTACTGGCAGGTTGGGGGCAATGGTGCGAGCCAGGTGCACTGGGACGGGGTCAAGCACACCACCATCCACCAACAGGGCATTGCCGATTTGACGCGGCGGCAGTACACCAGGGAATGCGCTGGTTGCCAACACGGCATCGAGTAAGTTGCCGCGTCTCAGGTAAACTTCTTTTTGGCTGTTGAGATCTACTGCCGTGCAGGCAAATGGGATGGATAGTTCATCGAATTGCTTGTCATCCAGTAAATCGCTCAATTTGTCAACCAGGCCTGAA
>JACRAG010000557.1 GCA_016213455.1 Anaerolineae bacterium
GGATGAAACCGGGCTTTCTCCGCGAGAATTTCTATACGATGTCTATGCCGCCAAAGGGAAATAGCCGCCGAACCTGTTGAGCAGGTGGGTGTGCTCACTTTGTCCCTTAAATACACCTTTTCGTCCTAAAAATTGATGTTTTCAGCCCGGGTTTTGGTTACATTAAAAAGGTAATCCTACCCCTGTCATTCCTGCGTGTTGCAAAGGCGCCATGTGGGAGTGCTGCAAGTCCCAAAGAGGACCAGTCATGGATCAGGCGGCTGAAAACATACTGGTCGTCGGGTTTGATGCAAATTTCCAGTACCTGATGCGTCGGTACGCCAGTCAAAGTGCGTATCAATTGGTTTTTTCCAATATTGGCGACGATGTGGTAGATCTGGCATTGCAGCATCATCCAGCGGCGATCATCATGGCGGAAGAATCCGGAAATTCGGTGGCAAAGGATGCGCTTGGCGCCATTCTCGCCAATCCGTGTTTGCATATGATTCCTGTGGTGGTTTGCCTGTGGAGTGACGAACGCGAGTGTCAATGGGCTGGTATGGCACGTGTGCGACTGCACATGCCTTTGATGCTGGATGATTTCCACGCTGCCTTGGAACAGGTGGGTTTGAACAGCCGGGGTCCCTCCGAACACACAACCTGAGCATTTTCATTCTCACGGATGTTTATGGATTACAATTCAAACTTCGTGAGATTTTAACGCGCCTGGGAGGCACGATGGACGGCAAGAAACTGTTTGCTTATGTGGCTGCCTATGCAGCCTGGATTGCTGCAATGGCATTGGGTCTCTGGTTATTCCTTCTTTTCCGTCAGGCTTTGATGGATGGATTGGCTGCCTTTTATGTGGATCCCGATGTGTTTCAAACCAAGATGACGGCTCGCGCATTGACCCAGTGGGGACCTTTGTTCGCCGGTATCGCGTTGTTGGTGCTGGTTCTGGTGTCAGAATATTCCTTCCGGACCGGTGTCGCCAAAGGCAAATTGATAGTGCGCATCTCCCGGACTTTTGGCTTGCTGTTGTTGGCTGTTTTTGCTCTGGACTTGTTTATCAACGTGGTGAATGGCGTGCAGGGAATGGGCCTGATAAGCTGGTTGCTGCTGGCGGTGGAGTTGTTGGGCGGCGCCGGTTTGACTTATTACAGCTATAAAAAATCTGCTGCATCCTCCAACCCGATGATTAATCCGCGATCAGGAGTACCTTTATGACTTTTCCGACCGTTCGTTATGAGCTTTCCGACGGGTTCATTGGCAACTGGCTGGCAGCCGGCCCGATGGCGGAAGCTTTGACCCACTTGCCGGAAAATCCGGTGGCGCTGGTACGTGAACGCCGTTTGCCGGATTTTGAAGTTCAAGGACAGCCCGTTGAGCGGGGACCGGTGACCGAAGGTGTGGCCCGGGTGGGCACATGGACGGGTGAGTGGGCTTACCGGCGCTGCGCAGAAGACCACCTGGTCGCATTTGTGGCGAACTACAAAAAGGCGCAGTATGTTCGAGGATGGGCTTACACCCGCCTGGTTAGCAGCAAAGCGCAGAAGGTTAAGCTGGCACTCTTTGCGCGTGGCCTGGCTGATGTGTGGGTGAATGGCGAACATGCCGGCACTTGCGAGGGGTTTGCGCAGCAAGGCGGTCAGGTAGAGCTGGCGGTCGCTCTGAATAAAGGTGAAAACGAACTGGTGGTCCGTGTAGCGGCTGCCGGGTTGGTGTGTGTTTTGGAATTTTCTGCCCGTGTGAATGCCAAAGGTCTCTCGGTGGAAATTCCCACGCTCATCCCTTCGCTGTCGCGCCGTGCGGAGCTGGAGCGGGTGGCAGAAACCATCTATTTTGACCGTGAAGTGTACAGCGGTAGCCAGGAAGTGAAACTGCATTGGGCGAATGATCTGGAAAAACAAACCTACAATGATGTGCGCTTCCAGACCCCGGCTGGACGGATCTACGGACAGGCTGAGGACGTGGGCAAACCGGACAAACCGGTTTACCTGGCAACCCCGGTTTCTTTGCAGGAAGGTCCTTACAACGCATATGTGACTCCGCGCGCCTGGGAGTTGTTTGAGTCGAATATTCGCTACACCAAGACCATCCCCACCTACCTGATGGGGCGCAACCGCTTCAGCCAATCGGCTTATGGCACATTCGCTGAGCGCAGCCAGGAGGCTTTGACCAACGCGGCTTCGCGTGAGAACTTCTGGGGCGAAGTTGCCAAAATGGCCACCGGCGCCTGGAAGAATGTGGACTACAAGCTGGTCGACCAGGCTTTGACGACCGTCAAGGAGCAGGAGGCGGGCTGCGAGCAGACCGTGCTCGGGCTGATTGGTGTGGCGGCGCGCTTCGGCAGCAAACCGGATTTTCCGCGCGAACTGCGCAAACAGTTGAAAGAAAGCCTGCTGGCTTATCCCTACAAGGCTGCCTATCCGGGCAGTGAAGCGCAGGCGTTTTTGTTGGACACGGCTGCGGCGCTGGCGGGGCAGCTTTATCCGGAAGATCGTTTTGCCAATGGGCAGACCGGGAAAGCCCTGCGGGAAAACGGCGTTAAAGGCGCGCTGGCATGGATGCAGGAACACGCCGAATCCGGGTTTACCGCCTGGGACTCGCCGGCGGTGCTGGCGGAGACCTTCCTGGGGTTGGCGCACCTGGTGGACCTGACCAAGGATGATCGCTTGTTTGAGTTGGGTTCGGTACTGCTGGACAAGTTGTTCTACGCCCTGGCCTTGAATTCTTTTAAGGGCGTGTTTGGCGCTCCGCAAGCCGAAGCCGAAAGCGTGGTCAGCGGGCAGTTGGCTCAAACCGCCGGCATTTCGCGCCTGATGTGGGGGATGGGAGTCTTCAACGCGCATACCGCCGCGGTGGTCAGCCTGGCGATGATGCGTGATTACGATCTGCCCGAGGTGATGGGTGAGGTCGCGGCAGGCCTGTCCGACGACTTCACCGGGCGCGAGCAGCAATCTCTGCATGGGCAGGCTTGCAACAAGGTGATCTACCGCAGCCCGGAATACATGCTGGCTTCAGCCCAGGACTATAAAGCCGGGCAGTTGGGCGAGAGAGAACATCTCTGGCAGGCCACCCTGGGTCCGGATTGTGTCGTGTTTGTCAACCAGCCGCGAAATAGCGGAAACGAAGCCGAACGACCGGCCAATTACTGGCGCGGCAACGCCCGGCTGCCACGGATTGCGCAGTGGAAGGATACCCTTGTGGCCCTGTATGATGTGGTGGAGGGTGAAGGGATGAACTTTACGCATGCCTTCTTCCCCACTTATGACATGGATGAAACCCTTGTGGTGGGTAA
>JACRAG010000066.1 GCA_016213455.1 Anaerolineae bacterium
GATGCAATGGCTAAGTTTAAGATAATACAAGATGTAGAGGCATGTATTGGATGTGGTGCTTGTGCATCTGTCTGTCCAGACAACTGGGAAATGAAAGGGAGTAAATCTAAACCAAAAAAGACAGAGCTAAACGACATCGGTTGCAATCAAGAAGCTGCGCATCGAATTGTCGGGTAACATGCCCCAGGTCATCGAACGTTTTTTGCGTGAGGGCGAAGCCCTGCGCCGGCTCAACCATCCCAATATTGTTAAAGTGCTGGCAACAGTGGATGACGATAACCAGCACTACATTGTGATGGAGTATGTCGGCGGGGGCACACTGGCCGATTTGCTCTACCGCGAGCGTCCGCTGGCGCTGGGGCGCGTGGTTGCCATCAGTTTGGAACTGTCGGATGCGCTCAGCCGGGCGCACCATTTGCACATCCTCCACCGTGACATCAAGCCGGGCAATATTCTGATGGCCGAAGATGGCACCCCGCGCCTGACGGATTTTGGATTGGCGCGCATCGGACAGCTGCCTTCCCTGACAGAAAGCCGGACGATCCTGGGCACGTTGGGATACATCAGCCCGGAGGTGTTGGAAGGCCGGGAGGCAAGCGAGCGTTCGGATATCTGGTCGTTCGGGGTGGTGTTGTACGAAATGGTCACCGGTCAGCTGCCGTTTGGCGGCGAGTCAGCGTATGATTGCATCTGGTCGATCAAGAACCAGCCGCTTCCCATCCTGGAAAACATGCGCGATGGAATCCCTGCATCGCTGGCAAGCCTGATCCGCAGAATGCTGCGCAAAGACAGCGGCGCGCGCGTGGAGAGTGTGCGCCAGGTGGGGGCGGAATTGGAAAATATCCAAAAAGAGCTGGGCAGTTCTCCGGACAAAGTTGGCAAGACCGGGATCGGGGCAGAGAAGGATCAAAACTCAGCCCACATCATCCGCGTGTTGATTGCGGATGACCATGCGGTCGTGCGCCAGGGGCTGCGCATGTTCATCGACCTGCAGGAGGATATGCAGGTGGTGGGAGAGGGAACAAACGGGAGCGAAGCGATCGAGTTGGCTGCCAGGTTGAATCCGGATGTCGTCCTGCTCGACCTGGTCATGCCGCAGCTGGGCGGTGTGGAAGCCACCGCGCGAATCAAACAGGTTTGCCCACAGGCGCATCTGATGATCCTGACCAGTTTTGGGGAAGATGATCAGGTCATTCCAGCCTTGCAGGCGGGTGCGCAGGGCTATTTATTGAAAGACATTCGCCCGGAAGAGCTGGTCAAGGCGGTCCGGGAAGCTTATCAGGGGAAAACGCAGCTGGATTCCAGGGTTGCGCAAAAATTGATCAACCTGGTTTCCGGCAACAATCTACCACCCAAGCCCAATAGCGATACGGGTTGAGCAGCGCGGCCTATCACCTTAAAAGGAAAAAACCATGACCTTTATCAAGATCATCCCGGAAGACCAGGCGGAAGGCCTGGCGCATGAGCAATATCAAAGCGCCCTGAAGGGCCAGGGTTATATCCCGAATTATGTCAAAGCCTTCAGCCTGCATCCCGAAGTCTACGACGCCTGGGCAAAACTGATCGGCGCCATCCGGTCCAGGATGCGATTGCGACGTTATGAGTTGGTCACCTTCGCGGCAGCCATGGCGCTTGGATGTCGATATTGAATGCTTGCACACGGAGCGTTGCTCCGTAAAAATTTCTTCAATGCTGAAGAAATGGTCGCTCTGATCCGGGATTTCCGCCATGCCGGACTGTCAGCCGAGGAAGTAGCGTTGATGGCATTCGCCCAGAAAGTGATCGTCCAGGCCAACCAGGTGGTCACGAGCGATCTGGACGAGCTGCGCTCATTCGGCCTGAGCGAGGAGGAAATCCTGGATGTGATCCAGGCGGTGGCAGCCCGCAGCTTTTTCAGCAAGGTGCTGGATGCGACCGGCGCCAACCCGGATATGACCTATGGCGAACAATTGGAGCCTGAGATCCTGGAACTGATCTCGCCGGGCGGTTGACTCTCCATCGCACTTTGCTGGAGCGTCCGGATGCCCGGCAGGCGGGTCAGTGTTTCGGGACTGAACGGCATGGGATGAAGCCGGATTTCAACCGCCAGGACCAGGGTGGAAGGCGATCACTCTTTGCGTGAGTCACCCATAAAGAAGAGCGCAACGGTTCCAGGCCCGGTGTGCGCGCCGATGACGGCGCCGATGGTGTTGATCATCACCCGACCGTTGAGATGCGGGAATTTTTCTTCCACCAGGTCGGCCACCTTGCGGGCATCTTCGTAGCAGGCAGAGTGGGAAATAAAGCACTTGCCTGAATAAGCAAGGCCATTGAGCGCGTGGTTTTCCATTTTGCGCACCATTTCGGCAATCACCTGTTTTTTGCCGCGCACTTTTGACCGTGGAATCAACTTTCCTTCCTGGTTCATATTCATCAGCGGGCAGATATTCAACAAAGCGCCAAACGTCGCGGATGCAGCCGAAATGCGCCCGCCGCGTTTGTAGTGGGTGAGATCGGTGGAGAAGAACCAGTGGTGAAGGTTGAGCTTGTTTACTTCCAGCCAGGTCTGCACTTCGTCCAGCGATGCGCCGTCATCGCGCATATCCGCGACCAGGTCCACGAGCAAGCCGTACCCTGAGGATGCCCCCAGCGAATCGACAACCACAATATTACGTTCGGGATAGTCTTGCAAGAGCTGATCGCGTGCGGTCAAGGCGGAGCTGTAGGTGCCCGACAGCCCTGAGGACAGGCAAATGTGCAGGATGTCTTTGCCTTCCTTTAAGGTTGGTTCAAAAAATTCGATGAACTGGCCTGTGTTCACCTGGGAGGTGGTTGGCAGCGCTCCGGCAGCAATCCTTCGATAAAATTCCTCAAACGGCATGGTCTGGCCCAGGTCATCTGGATAATCTCTTCCGTCCATGTTAAAGCTGAAACACACGAAGGGAATATTCCGTTTCTGTAAATAATCCAGCGGCAGATCTGCTGTTGAGCCACAGGTAAGCACATATTCTGACATGGTGATCTTCTCCTGCTAGAAATTTGACCGGGAATGGTTTGAGCCGTTTTGTAATTATTTTACCGCACTGACACAGGTTTTGACGCCTCCACGTCAACTGGCTGGTTGGGCTGGCTTGACCCTGTCTGGATGTCCTCTATAATGGTCTTATCGCATAGGCGCTGCGCCGGACTTGTCTTATAAGATGTGGAGCCCCTTTCCGTTTTAATCCGGGTGGGGGCAATCCTCTTTCAGCGCGGCGCCGTCATTCCACAACCGAACCAGTCCCGTGCAGCATCGCAGCGGTTGCAATTTATCCTGGATGAAACCTTGCAATTCCCACAGGACTCTGTTCTCCTGTGGGTTTTTGTCTGCAGGGAGGGTTTTTGATGGCGGGGAATCGGTTCAGTATTCGTCTTTTTGTTCTTCGGGCGGGGATGGTTTTGGCGCTGCTGGCGGGGTTGCAGACCAGCGCGCAGGTCGTTTCAGCCGGTGCGCCTTCTACCGCGCGGGACGGCTCGCGCTCCTATGCCGGTGAGGCAGCGCCCGCGTATGCCACTACTCTAACGGTCAACACCACCGCGGATTCCACCGCCGCAGACGGATTTTGCTCGCTGCGCGAGGCGGTGGCTTATACCAACGGCGCACTCTTCAATGCGGATTGCGGTGGCAATTCGGGAAGCCCTTACACCATCCACATTCCAGCAGGAACCTATACCCTGACGCTAGGCGAGCTGCAGGCAGGATTAAACGGCAATGTGACGGTGTCGATCATCGGCGCAGGGGCTGCGAATACCATTCTTCAGCAGGGCTCGAGTGGATGTAGCGGCACGCGTTCCAGTCGGGTACTTTCGCTTGATTACAATTATGGAGGGAACACCCAGGCATCCATTTCGGGTGTGACGCTTTCCAATGGGGCAGCTCAGCTGTATGGCGGTGGCGCCATCCTGGCGGGTGGGCCGAATGATAGTCTCACGCTTTCCAACGCGATCATCTCGAACAATTGTACTGCATCAAATAATGAAGGGGCGGGTATCAGTTGGGGATCAGAAGGTTCTCTTACCATTGATAATTCGACCTTCTCCAATAATACAACCTCTAACAGACCCGGCGGTGGGATTTATTTTTTCGCCGACACACCATCCAACAATCTGACCATCACCAATTCCATCTTTACTTCAAACACGGTCACGTCAAGTGAAAATGGAGGTGGGGCTGTAGCGATTGTCTCTTCGGGCGGCTCTTTTGCGAATGTTTCGATCAACAGCTCCGTTTTCACCAACAACAAAACCATGGGCTCCAGTGGATTAGGCGGGGCTATTTTCATGAACGACGGCACGCTGAACCTGGGGAACACAGCCGCCAACCGTTTTTATAACAACCTGGACAACAGCGCCGGCGGGGCTTTGGGGAAAACTGGCGGAACGGCGAATGCTGCCAACAATTGGTGGGGCTGCAACACCGGGCCAGGCGGCACCGGATGTGACAGCGTCAATAACCGTGGCGGATCGTTGACCATCAGTCCCTGGGTGGTGCTCAAGACCACTGCCAGCCCGAGTGCGATCCAATCCGGTCAATCCACCACCCTGACGACCAGCGTTCTGCAAAATTCCAACGGCGGCAGCCTGGCGGCAGGGCAGATCAGCGCGCTGATTGGCTTGCCGGTCACCTGGACCAACGCCACTGGGGGCAGTTTTTCCGGGTCTCAGACCAGCATCCAAATAGACGGTACAGCCACAACCACCTTTACGCAGGATGGATTGGGGTGCAGCCCTGCCAGCGGACAGGCCAAAATTGACCTGGTTCAAAATGGTGATGCGACCGCAACCGCGAGCATCGCTGTCTCTTGCCTGCCGGAAATGGGCCTTTCGCAGGGCGCCACAACCCTTGCCGACGGCGCAAGTTTTGACTTTGGCAGCCAGGCGCTCAATACCAACACGGATCTGGTGTTTAGCATTGGCAATTCTGGCCTGGGTAATTTGACCCTCACCACGCCGTTGACCGTCAGCGGCGCCAATGCAGATCAATTCAGCATCCTGGCGCAGCCCGCTTCGCCTGTGGCTGCCTCCGGCAGCACCACTTTCTCGTTGCGCTTCAGGCCCACGGCTGCCGGGGTGAAAACCGCCACACTTTCCATCGCCAACAACGACAACGATGAAAATCCTTATGACCTGACCCTCACCGGCGAAGGGCTGCCAGCCCCGGAGATGGCAGTCCGCGGCAACGGAGTTGACATAGCCGATGGTGACACGACGCCCTCTGTAACCGATCACACCAATTTTGGCTCAATGCCAGTCAACGGTGGAAGCGTGGTGCGCACATTCACGATCCACAACAGCGGGTTGGCGGATTTATCCCTCAACGGTGCTCCACAAGTGGCGGTGAGCGGAACAAACGCGGCTGATTTTTCCGTCACCGCGTTCCCCGCTTCGCCCGTGTCAGCGGCTGGATCGACCACTTTCCAGGTCACCTTTATTCCCGGGGCGCTTGGAACGCGCAGCGCAACCCTGTCCATCGACAACAATGACAGCGAGGAGAACCCCTATACCTTTGCCATCCAGGGCACGGGCACCTGCGCCAGCGCGATCACCGTCACCAATGCCAATACCAGCGGTCCAGGCTCGCTGACCCAGGCGGTGGAAAACCTGTGCGCCGGGGGCACCATCACCTTTGATGGCGACTATACCATCCCGATCCATGGATTGATCCCTGCCAAAAGCTTGACCATGGATGGAAGTGGTCACAGCGTTACCATCAACGGTGGGCTGCTCATCAATGCTGGAGAAACGATCGTGTTGAATGATCTGGCGCTCTTAGGGCAAGGAGCGGGCGGAGGGAGTACGCTTGCCATCATAAATCGCGGCACGTTGACCTTCAACCGGTGTACGGTGAGCAACTATTGGTGGTCTATTGATCCTGCCAACCTGATCGCTCCAGGGGCAATTTACAACACAGGCGCGTTGACCATTAACCAGAGTACCTTAAGTGACAACAACACGAGCGAATGGGGTGGCGCGATTTATAACAGCGGTACAGTCAGTATTACCCAAAGCACCCTGGTCAGGAATCAAGCCAACTATGGCGGCGGCGCGATTTACAATGCTCCTTCCGGCGCTTTAGCCATTGCTCGAAGCACCCTGGGACAGAACCACGCAGCGGGTATAGACGGCGGCGCGATTTATAACGACGGAACCCTGTCACTGGTCAACAGCACGGTTGCAGAAAACTCGGCTCCCAATGCCGGTGGGCTTTACTTAAATGGCAGCACGGCGCTTTTGAATACGCTGATTGCCAAGAATATTCCCGGTCAGATTTTTGTTGCGGGTTCTGTTTCCCATACTGCCGGGAACCTGATTGATACCGGTGCAGGCAACTCGCTGCTGGCGAACCTGGGTGATTATGGTGGTCTGACCCAGACCTATGCTCTCTTGCCAGGTTCTGCCGCCATCAACGCTGGCGCTTTAACCTTCTGCGATGTCATTGACCAGCGCGGCGTCGTTTACGTGGATGTCTGCGATATTGGCGCATTCGAGTCGCAGGGCTTTTCGCTGACTGTGGAAAGCGGTAACAACCAGGGCACGGTGATTAACACGGCATTTACCAGCCCGCTGGTTGTGGCAGTCACTGCCAATCACCTGGGTGATCCGGTGGATGGCGGGAAGGTCACCTTCACCGCGCCTGCCAGCGGAGCCAGCGCCAGCCTGTCAACCAGCCCGGTCACCATTTCTGGCGGTAAAGCCAGCATCACCGCCACAGCCAACGGCACAACCGGCGTTTACCAGGTCACCGCCAGCGCCAACGGCGCAGCGAATGTGAACTTCAGCCTGACCAATGCCATTCCGTCGAGTGCTGTGACCAATGCGGCGACGCTGGTGACCAAGACCAGTGCGACTTTGAATGGGACGGTCAATCCCAACGGGTTGAACACCAGTGTGAGTTTCCAATACGGGCTGGATACTTCATACGGTACCACGGTGACGGCGAGCGAGAGTCCGCTCTCCGGGTCGGGTAGCGTTGCCGTGCATGTCGATCTCAGCGGGCTGTCGCCGGATACCACCTATCACTTCCGGGTGGTGGGGGTGAACGCAGGCGGGACAACCAATGGTGGAGACCTGACCTTTACCACCTTGAAACCGTTGACGGTGGCGATCAACCAGGCTGGTTCGCAGGCTGACCCGACGCACGCCAGCCCCATTCTTTTCAGTGCGGTCTTCAACCAGCCCATCGATCCTGCCGGCTTCACGTCTGACGATGTGAGCCTGAGCAGCAGCGCGCCCGGGACTCTGGCAGTTGCTGTCAACCAGGTTGCGCCCATGGACGGCACGACATTTGAGATATCTGTCAGCGGCATGACCGGGGATGGGACGATCAGCGTGAGCATGGCGGAGAACAAGGTTGCCACTCCGCTCGGGGTGGGCAATGATGTTTCCACATTTACAGACAAAAGCGTGACCTATCTCCACACGATTGTGACCACCACGACGCTGACCGTGACTGAGCAGCCTTACCGCTTCGGTCAGGCCTGGAATTTGAGCGCAACGGTCACATCGGCGTCTGGCACGCCGGTTGGATCGGTGACTTTTAAAGACGGCGCGACCGTCCTGGGGACGGTCAGCCTGTCCGGCGGTGTCGCTGTGCTGGATTTGGCTTCCCTGCCGGTGGGCGAACATGCCATCACTGCTGAATACCAGGGCAGCGGCAGCTATGCGTCCAGCATCTCGGATGCTGTGGCAGCCAGGGCAAAGATGTTCTTGATCCTGCCCTTGATCTTCCGCTGAGCGGGATGACCGGCGGTGCACTCTTGAAGAAGAAAGGCGCTCTCCACCTGGAGAGCGTTTTTCTTCTTTGTGGCATAATGGCATCATCCACCAGATTTTCACGCGCCACCCCTGAAAGAATTACTGTGGAATTTGTCGCTTTCTTTCGAAATGTTAATTTGGGGCAGCCCGGAAGCCCAACCCGGGCAGAATTCGAGGCTGCTTTCCAACTGGCGGGGGCACGCACGGCTCATTCCTTCATGAGCAATGGAACATTGGTTTATGGCGTGCCTTCGGTTGACCTGGCTGAACCCATTGCAGCTGGCGCCTGCGAGCGGCTAAGGAATAGCTGCGGAATGGTAGAGCCGGTTTTTGTGCGCAATTTGTCTCTTCTGGCCGGTTATGTCGCCCAGGATCCATTCGTGGAATGGCACGGCGAGAAGATTTCCGAATATGCGATCACATTTTTTGATGTTGCCGCGGCGCAGCCCGTTCAACTCCCCATCGAGTCTGAACGGAAAGACTGCCTTGTCTTTCGCATCGATGCCGGTGATGCTTTCAGTGTCAGCCGGGAAGTGAACGGCAAAACTGGCTATCCAACCCCGGTGATTGAAAAGGCGCTGGGTGTCCCCGCCACAACACGAAGTTGGACCACTATATTGCGCCTGGTGAAAAAGTATGCTGGAAAACAGGTTGAAACCTTGTTATAGGACGAAAGGGTGAGAGACGATCTTGGACATCCGAACCATTTGCGAAAGCGATAGTGAAGCATTTCTTCTCCTGGGCAATACGCTGGATGAAGAAACCCAGTTTATGATGCTGGAACCGGGCGAAAGAAACCTGACGGTTGAGGAGCAACGCCAGAGAATCCTGGCTGTGCTTGGCAGAGACAACCAGACCATTCTGGTGGCAGAGGAAGAGAATCGCCTGGTGGGGTTCCTGGGGATCTTCGGTGAGGGTTTCCGGCGAAACCAGCACTGTGCCTATATTGTGATCGGTATCCTGCAAGCCTACACCGGACAGGGGATCGGCAAGCAACTGTTCGCTGCGGCTGAAGCGTGGGCGCTGGAAAAAGGCCTGCACCGTCTGGAATTAACGGTGATGCGGCATAATGACCGGGCCATTCGCCTTTACCATCAGATGGGATTCATGGTCGAGGGCATCAAGCAGGATTCGCTCCGGGTGAACGACCGGTATATCGATGAGATCTACATGGCAAAACTGCTTGGTTAGCAGGAAGGATGTTGGCTGGATGACTATTGCCTTATAAATGAATTGACCAACGAAAAGCCGAGGGATGAGGGAAATCGAGGATTGAACCACCAAGCCATGGAGTGAAATCTGGGTGGTTTGCGAATATCGCGCGTCACCCTGAGCTTGAATAAGCCCTGGTTGAAAGGGTTGTGGTTCATCGGAAATTGGCGTGATTTGCCGCCACTGGTAGGGGCGATCCTTGTGATCGCCCGCCAGGGGTAGGCTATTTCCCATTGAGCCAGGGTTATGGTGTTCGCATATGGGATGTTGAGAGATATAATTTGAGGCTGTTTGGCTGGCTTGCATGCTGCCCACTGGATTGATGCCCCGGATCGTCAAGAGCCGGGAAAAATTGGGAAGATCAATAAGGAAATAGAAATCGTGACTCTTCATACGATGGATCGGTCCAAACTGACTCGTTTTGCCTGGCTCTCGATCGGCGTAGCCGTGCTCACCATCGGCTTGAAAACAGCCGCTTACCTGGTCACGAACTCGGTTGGTTTATTGTCGGATGCGCTGGAGTCCATTGTCAATTTGGTGGGTGCGTTGATGGCATTGGGCATGTTGACCATTGCGTCCCGACCTGCCGATGAAAATCACACCTATGGGCACACGAAAGCCGAATATTTTTCCAGCGGCGTTGAAGGCACCCTGATTGTGGTGGCGGCAATCAGCATTGCCTATGCTGCCATCGAACGATTGATCAGCCCCAAGCCCCTCGAACAAATCGGGATCGGTTTGATCGTCTCTGTGGCTGCATCCTTAGCCAACCTGGGGGTTGCACTGATTCTGAAACGCGCCGGGAAACAATACAATTCCATTTCGTTGACTTCGAACTCGCATCACCTGATGACCGACGTTTGGACCTCCGGAGGGGTGCTGATTGGCGTTGGCGCAGTCGCGATCACCAGATGGCAAGCGCTCGATTCGATCATTGCCATTATCGTGGCTTTAAATATCGTGTGGACTGGCGTAGGGATTATCCGAAAATCGATCTATGGTCTGATGGATGGGACGCTTCCAAAGGAATCGCTGGCTGTGATCCAAGGTATTCTGGATCGAAGAAACCCTAACGAGGTTAAATTTCATGCCCTTCGGACGCGCCAATCGGGTTCGATGAGCATCATCTCGATGCATGTGCTTGTGCCAGGGAATTGGACTGTCGAGGCAGGGCACCAATATGTCACGCAAATCGAGAACGAGATCAGCGCTGCCATTCCAGATAGCATGGTGTTTACCCACCTGGAGTCGCTTTCCGATCCAGCCTCTTTCGATGATGCAGCCAACAAAACAAAGGAAATTCCTTCCATCCTCCCGGCGAAGTAACTCTTTTTTCGTCGAATCTGCGTTGAACCGCCCTGCCGGTCAGGAGGGTCAAACTTTTTCTGCCTGGGGACGATGGATGAAAGAATCACACGATGCAAAATTACACCGAAAATAAGATGATCATTCCGTTCACCCACCTGGACCGAAGCGGTGAAGTTCTGGTGCGATATGACCCAATTCAGGATCCGGTTGTGGCTGGCTTCGACCAATTTCACGGCCCCTATTTTGACATGCACAAAAGCATCGGGTATCCGATGATGCATGCCTCCATCCACCAATATGCCGGAACGGGTGTGCGCGCATTTATGGGCTGGATTCAAATCATCCGGGATACTTTTAACGAGGGCAAAGACTCGCAGCGGGTGGAGGTGGATGTGGATGTGTCTCCGGACATGCGCAGATGCGGAGTTCCATTTTATTCCTATGGTATGCTCCCGCAGATCTTCGATGCGCCGAACAATAATGTCGGGAATGAGACCAGCCTGCGATGGGTGGAGGATACTTATCTGACTTCCATGCCCAACGGAAAACACCCTGCGATCACATTCATCCTGGGTTTCCGCTGGGGTTATGTCGAATATCACGAAACTGAAAATAAGCCGGTGGAAATTTTGCCCTTGCAGCGGCTGGATCAGCGGAACTGGTTGGAAGATCTTCCGCTCTTAAGGGAAAATTTTCCGTCTTGGAACTTTGCCGGTTAAGCGCTGAAAACCTGCTTCGTCAAAAATCAAAGGGTTCCCCGCGGTGGTTGGGGAACCCTTCTGGTTAAGCCGGAACGATCGAATTCGCCGGTGAGTTTATTCGGTGGGCATGGGCGCCAGGGTTTGCACCGTCACGGTAAGCAAGTCTCCCTGCGCCTGCAAGGTCAACTGCGCCAGGCTGCCATCCGGCGGGCGCAGCGATAGGCGGGTCACGTCTCCAAAGGCGGTGGGAGTTCCGATCTTCCACCCGAGGGCTTCGGCCTGTTGTTGGTAGAAAGCAATGGCGGGTTCTATGCCGCTGGTGACCTGGTAAACCCAATAGCCAGGCTCCTGCTGGAGCATCACCGCGTTTTCCAGCACGGGCACCGGGATGTCGGCCTGCAACGGCTGGCAAGCTTGGGGCAGGCTGGTTTTCCCGGCGTCAATCTCACTCAATTCGTAAGTCCAGGTTTGCACGCCACTCACCTCCGGTCCCAGCAGGTCAGCCGGGGCGTCCAGGCGCAGGGTGTAGCGCAGGATGTACCCACCGGATGCTGCCACCCACACTTCGCCGCTGGCGACAGCCTGACCAGCGAGGCCAAGCGCGCGTTCGTCAAAGGTGTAATGCCTGGCGGACACGCCGTTGAGCTGTTCTTCGCCAGCCAATGTCGCGCCGAAAATGGGCGGTAAAGTCGCCAGCTGCAGTTCGGCAGGCGATGGCTGACCTCCGGCATCGGTCGCCGCTGTGGCGGTGCAATTTGCATCCGGCGCCGGCTGGCGATATTCGACGCTGCCCATGCGCCCGTAGAACTGGGCTGGCTTCCCGTCCATTTCCAGCCAGGATAGGCGGGTTGGTGGGTCATTCACCACCTCGCGCACAAGCGACAGGCTGGATTGGCGCTGCTCCGCGCCAATTTGACCGTCAAAGCTGGTTCGCAGGGATTGGCGGTAGCTTTGCAGGTTCTCCAGGCCGGCTGCCGGGCTGGAAAGGTCAAAGTCGCCCGGCCCTTTGCTTTGGGCGGCGGGTTGTTGAGGCGCCGCGGTGGGGCTGCCGGCCTGATCTGGAGGCGCGGGCGGGTTGTCCGCGGGCGCTGCCGGGCTTCCCGGGTTGCAGCCCGCCAGGATCAGGGCAAGGATGATCAACAGGACGAGCGGGAGGCGGCTCTTTTTCATGGGTGCACCTCGCGCTGGATGGTGACATGACCATGCATGGTTTTGTAGGAAACCTCGGTGGAGCCGGAGCCGTTGTTGAGGGTTACGACCAGACCCTGCAGCTGCAGCTCGTCTGGATCCCAGCTGCCCACGTCGAAGGGCACTTCGGCGTTGATATTCATATCGCCGATGACGTTGTTGCAGCGCAGCACCGCGCTGTTCACTTTCATGGAGTCAAAAATCAGGTCGAAATTCATCGTTTCCACGCCGGGCGTCACCGGATTGAAGGTGGCATCCGATTGGAACGTGCCGCTTCCCTGGATGGGCGGCTCCAGTTTGCATACGAAGACGGGGTTGTCATCGCCCATTTCCAGGTACACCTCGTCCGTGCCCTCACCGTGCGCCTGCCCGGTGGCGCGTTTCAGGGTCAACTCAC
>JACRAG010000560.1 GCA_016213455.1 Anaerolineae bacterium
TACCCGCTGGCAGCCCTTTTTATGAACCGCGACTGGAACGGCCTGTTGACAACCTTGGCCGGGCTGCCCCGCCAGCCGGACTTCTGGTTGTGGTTCTACCTGGCCTTTGCCATCAGCGCCACCATGCTGCCCTCCCCTTCCGACCGGCGCGCCTGGCTGCCGGTGATCCTGGTGGCTGCTGCGCTGACCGTGCTGGCCTTGCTGGCGGGCGCCGGACCGTGGATGGCAGAGCATCTGGCGCCGTTGCTCAACCGCAGCCTGCGCGTGGTTGCCGCCATTTTTGGCATCAGCCTGGCCTTGCAGGCGCTGCTCTGGCTGCCATTTCGCATGACGCGCGGCATATTGGTCAGGCTTACCGGACTGCGGGTGCAGGCTGGCTGAAAAGTCGTGCTACAATTCTCAACCTGGAGATTGCCCTTATGCTTATCGATAGTTGGGGTAGAGAAATTACTTACCTGCGCATTTCAGTGACCGACCGCTGCAATCTACGTTGCGTGTATTGCATGCCGCCCGACGGCATCAACCTGAAAGCTCATGCCGATATTTTACGTTATGAGGAAATCGCTGAAGTGGTGCGGGTGGCTGCCCAGCACGGCATCCGCGAAGTGCGCCTGACCGGCGGCGAACCGTTGGCGCGCCCCGGATTGGCCTCTCTGGTGGGCATGATCTCGGTCATCCCGGGCATCCAGGATATTGCCATCACCACCAATGCTGTGCTGCTGGCTCGACAGGCTGAAGCGCTGGCTGAAGCCGGATTGAAACGGGTCAACATCAGCCTGGATACCCTGCGACCGGATCGTTTTGAGCGCATCACCCGGATCGGGTCTTTTGATCAAACCTGGGCGGGCATCCTGGCAGCCGAACGCGCCGGTCTGACCCCAATCAAGATCAACGCCGTCGCCATGCGTGGCGTCAACGACGACGAGCTGCTCGATCTGGCCCGCCTGGCACAGGATCATCCCTGGCATGTGCGCTTCATCGAAGTCATGCCGGTCAATAACGAAGCGCCCTGGGGCGAAGGCCTGCCCAATTCCATCTCCGCTTACATGCCCATGCGCGAAGTCAGAGAGCGTTTGAGTGTGCTCAACCTCGAACCGGTCGAATCGGAGAACGGCGCCGGGCCGGCGCGCGAATTCCGCATCCCCACCGGCCTGGGGCGCGTGGGGTTCATCTCACCCGTCAGCGAGCATTTTTGCGGCGAATGCAACCGCCTGCGCCTGACAGCGGACGGGTTCTTACGCCCCTGCCTGCTCAGCGACCAGGAAATTTCCATTCTGCCGGCGCTGCGCAAAGGCGAGCCGCTGCTGCCGCTGCTGCAGGAAGCCGTGGGCATGAAGCCGCGTTCGCACGAGCTGGTGGAAAATCACCGCCCGGTCTCCCGCTGTATGATCCAGATCGGTGGATAATTCTGCAAAAAGAGAGCGCCTCAACGGGCGCTCTCTTTTTTGGTGAGTCTTATCCAGTTCCGAACTGCCGGTCGCCGGCATCGCCCAGCCCAGGAACAATGTAGCCCTTCTCATTCAGGTGGCTGTCGACTGCCGCCAGGTGAATGGGCACATCCGGATGGGCTTTTTGCAGCGTGGCAATGCCCTCCGGCGCGGCGATCAAACCGACGAATTTGATCTTGGTCACACCCCAGTTCTTGAGGATGTCGCAGGTTGCCACCGCCGATCCGCCCGTCGCCAGCATGGGGTCCAGGACCAGGCACACCTGCACGCGCGGTTCGATGGGCAGCTTGTTGTAATACTGCACTGGCTTCAAAGTCTTTTCATCGCGATAAACGCCGATATGCCAGACTTCGGAAGAGGGCATCAGTTCCCAAACGCCCTCCACCATCCCCAGCCCGGCGCGCAAAATTGGCACCAGCCCGATGGATTCTTTCAGCTCAAAACATTGCGCATCTTCCAACGGAGTGCGCACCGTTACCGGAGCGGTCACCAGGTCTGCGGTAGCCTCATACGTTAAAAGTCCCGCCAACTCTTTAATCAGTTGACGGAACTTTTTCGGTTCGGTGTCGACACACCGCAGGATCGACAATTTGTGTTGGATGAGGGGATGGTTGGAAATATGTACAGCCATTCAGTCCTCCCGTGGGATTTCTCTGTATTATACGCGTTTTGGGCATCTGTGCAGGGGCAAATTAGCTAGGATTTTACCGGACCGGTAATTGGGAATTGCCTTTGCATGTCTGACAATTGAATTTTATCTGACATATGCGCAAAATCCTCGCCAAAAAGTGTCGTTGTGAGATGCCGAAGGCTTTGCGAAGGCATCGAAGCAATCTCGCCTTAAATTGAATGGCGCTTTAGCGAGATTGCTTCAGCGCAGAGCCGCTTCGCAATGACCTTTTAAGGGTATTTTCGATAACAACATTCCATCATGCAATCGCCCTAAGCTGTTAAAGCCGGCCCGCCGCCCAAACCCAGCGCATCCCCGGCTTAAGGTATAATCGAACACATGAGCGATCCCAATGAGCGTCTGGTGAACCCGCAGGCCCGCCCGGATGAACCGGTCGATCCTGCCCTGCGCCCGCTGCGCCTGGGCGATTTTGTCGGCCAGGACCAGGTGAAGGAGAATCTGGCAATTTTAATTCAGGCTGCCCGGCAGCGCGGGGAACCGCTCGAACACGTGCTCTTCTATGGGCCGCCGGGATTGGGCAAAACCACCCTGGCGCATGTGCTCGCCAATGAGATGGGCGTCAACATCAAAATCACCGCCGGACCAGCCATTGAAAAAGCCGGCGACCTGGCAGCCATCATCACCAACCTTAAAGGTGGGGATGTGCTTTTCATCGATGAAATTCACCGCCTCGGCCGCGCCGTCGAAGAGATCATGTACCCGGCGATGGAAGACTTTGCCCTGGATATTTTGATCGGCAAGGGTCCCGCGGCGCGTTCCATCCGTCTCAAACTGCCGCGTTTCACCGTCATCGGCGCCACCACCCGCCTGGCGTTGATCTCGGCGCCGCTGCGCGCGCGCTTGGGCGCCGTGTACCGCCGGGACTATTACGATCTCAAAGCCACCGAGAGCATCCTGCGCCGCGCCGCCTCCAAGATGACCATGCAGGTCGAGCCGGAAGGTTACGCCGAAGTGGCCCGCCGGGCGCGCGGTACGCCGCGTGTGGCCCTGCGCTTGCTGCGCCGCGTGCGCGATTTTGCCCAGGTGCGCGCGTCCGGCATGGTCACCCAGGATGTGGCGGCGGAGGCCCTGAACCTGCTCAACGTGGACCCGCTCGGTCTGGACGAAGTCGACCGGCGTGTGCTGCGCACGATCATCGAAAAATACAACGGCGGTCCGGTCGGTTTGAACACCATCGCCGCCTCGATTGGCGAAGAACCCGATACGATCATGGACGTGGTTGAACCTTACCTGCTGCAGTTGGGCTTCCTCGACCGCACCCCGCAGGGGCGTGTGGCGACCAGACTGGCCTACGAGCACCTCGGGCTGAAGTTCGAACCGTCCAATGGGCAGCCGCGCCTGCTGTGAGCCACCCCGATGAACCTGGAAAGCATCGCCAAAGCCATCCTCATCGCCGGTCTGGGCCTGACTGCCCTGGGCGGGTTGATCTGGCTGGCTGCCCGCCTGGGTCTGCCGCTGGGTCGCCTGCCGGGTGACATTCGCATCCAGGGTGAGAACTTTTCCGTCTATTTCCCTGTCGTCACCGGGCTGTTGATCTCGGTCATTCTGACCATCGTATTGAACCTGATGATCCGTTTAATCCGTAAATAACCCCTGGAACGTCCCGATCGATGAAAACCTCTGATTACGATTACGACCTGCCTGTCGAGCGCATCGCCCAGACTCCTGTCGAACCGCGCCATGCGTCCCGCTTACTGGTGCTGCACCGTGACGGCAGCCCGCTGGAGCACACCACCTTCTGGCACATCCGCAACTATCTGCGCCCCGGTGACCTGCTGGTGGTCAACCACACGCGTGTCATCCCGGCGCGCGTCTTTGCCCGCAAAGAAACCGGCGGGCGGGTGGAACTGCTGCTGCTGCGCCGGGTGGACGAGCTGACCTGGGAGGCCCTGGTGGGCGGCAAACGCCTGACGACCGGCAAACGCCTGCAAATGGAAGGCGGCCCGGGGCTGGTGATTGCTGAAGACCTGGACGGGTCGCGGCGCGTGCTGCGGTTCGATGAACCGATCGAAGAAGTCATCGCGCACGTCGGGCAGATGCCGCTGCCGCCGTACATTCACACCGCGCTGACAGACCCCGAACGCTACCAGACGGTCTATGCGCAGGTGCCCGGCTCCGCCGCGGCGCCCACCGCCGGTCTTCACTTTACCCCCGAACTGCTGGATGACCTGCGCGCCCAGGGTGTGCAGACCGCACAAGTGACACTGCACGTCGGGTTGGATACGTTCGCCCCGGTGACCGAGGACGATCCGCGCGAGCACAAAATCCACACGGAATGGTGCGAGATGACCCAGGCTACCGCAGACGCCGTCAACCAGACCCGCAAGAACGGCGGGCGCATCGTGGCTGTGGGCACCACCAGCGTGCGCACCCTGGAGTCGGCAGCCCGCGCCGCCGGTCCCGGCGAAGTCGTCGCGCCGTTCAGCGGACCGACCGATCTGTTCATCCTGCCCGGTTACACCTTCCGCGCCGTGGATGTGATGGTGACCAATTTTCACCTGCCGCGCTCTTCGTTGATCATGCTGGTCAGCGCTTTTGCCGGACGCGAGCGGGTGCTCGAAACCTACCGCACCGCCGTCGAGATGCAGTACCGCTTTTTCTCTTTCGGCGACGCCATGATCATTCTTTAGGCATTGGAATTCTTCGTTTTATCACCTCACGCTGTCAAGTACAGGGTGAGGTTTTTAATCACCCTTGACCCGCAGAACTGGATGGCATACAATCAACTTACCGACCGGTCAGTAAGCAAACCGGTCTGATTTCACAAAACCGAGGTATTCATGGAAGCCAAATCCAGCAACCGCATACTCACCCTGCTTTTCCTCGGCGTCCTGATGGGCGCCCTCGATATCGCCATCATTGGCCCGGCTCTTCCCGCCATCCAATCCACATTCCAGGTCTCGGAACGCGCGCTCTCGTGGATCTTCAGCATCTATGTGCTTTTCCAACTGGTATCCACGCCATTAATGGCCAAACTATCCGACCTGTTTGGACGGCGCATCATCTATGTCATCGATATCGCGCTGTTCGGCGTCGGGTCGCTGGTCGTGGCGCTTTCCGGCAGCTTCGCCCTGGTGCTCATCGGCCGGGCCATTCAAGGCTTTGGCGCCGGCGGCATTTTCCCGGTCGCCAGCGCAGTCATCGGTGACACCTTCCCGCCCGAAAAGCGCGGCTCCGCGTTGGGCCTGATCGGCGCCGTGTTTGGCCTGGCCTTCCTGGTCGGCCCCATCCTGGGCGGAGTCATGCTCAGCCTGGCAAGTTGGCACTGGCTGTTTTTGATCAACCTGCCGCTCGCGGTGGTGATCATTGCTCTCAGCCTGCGCATGCTGCCAGCCAGCCGCCCTGCCAGCACAACCCGCTTCGATTGGGCTGGAACCTTCCTCATCGCCGGGCTGCTTGCCAGCCTGGCGTACGGCCTCAACCAGATCGATACGAGCCAGTTCTTGCCCAGCCTGATCTCGCTGCAGGTGTGGCCTTTCCTCGCCGCTGCCGCACTCTTAACCGTCGTTCTCACCCAGGTGGAAGCCCGCGCCGAGAACCCCATCCTGCCCGGCAGCCTGTTCACCCGCCGCCAGCGCAAACTGGCGTATGTGCTTTCGGCAGGCGCCGGTTTTTCGGAGGCCAGCCTGGTTTATCTGCCGCTGCTCGCTGTAGTCGCACTGGCATCCAACGGCGTCACCCAACGCA
>JACRAG010000542.1 GCA_016213455.1 Anaerolineae bacterium
AGGTTTTCCATCGAGAGCGTCCAGGCTTTGTGCAAGGCCTCCGCAGAGGTGCCCAACCCGGCATGCGTCAGGTTCACCTGGCTGCCTGCGCCGTCACTTTGGATGGCAACGCTGACCGTGCTGGGGGTGGTCTCATCGCCGCCTTGCCAGGTGAAGGCCAGGTTGTGCGGCGGTTGGTACTGGGTGAAGGCGCCGGTTACGGCATACCCGTCATTCCAGCGCAAAAAGAGGAAGCCTTCTGGACCGGGTTCGCATTGTGCCTGGTTGCTCAGCCAGTCACGCAGCGCGGTGGCATGCGTAAAAGCACGGAACACCTCTTCGGGTGGGGCGTTGACATGCAGCGAATAGGTAAGATCAGCCATGCAAACCTCCTGCCAGCACAAAATTGAACTTTAGTTCTATTGTAGGGGCTGCGGGCTTGCAATGCAAGCGGCAGTTGGATTGACAAAACAGGCGTCTATGGAATGGAGGGGTTTATTCGTTCGCTGCCAGGTCGCGGCGCACTTCAGCCAGAAATTCAGGCGAATTCAACCGCCTTTCCAGCAGGTAAGTCAGGTTGTAACGCAGCAGGCTTTCCAACTCGGCGCGCTGCGCAGGATTGGGGTTGGCGCGCTGCGCTTCGGTAAAATTGCTGCGCTGCAGGTGGCGCAGGAAACGCAGTGTATCTTTGCTGACCGGACGCGCGGCGGGGAAGCGCTCACGGCAGCGCGGACAGACTACACCGCCCTGCAGCGCATCGAAGAACTGGTCTTCGGCGCGAATTTCACTGCCGCAGCCGACACACTGGAACAACTGCGGGCGGTAGCCGGTTTCGTCCAGCAGGCGAATTTCAAAGTAACGCACCGCGATAAACGGATCCGGCAGGCTGTTGATGCGCCCAAGCGCATCCACGGCCAGGGCAAACAGCGCGCGGTTTTCGCCTTCGTCGTAGGTGAACCGGTCGAGGAGTTCAATGACGGTGGCGGCATAAGCCGTGCGGAGCAGGTCTTCGCGCATGGCAAGGTAGGCGTCCACCGTCTCAGCCTGGGTGACGATCCAAAAATCACGCCCGCGCGCCAGTTGAATGCGCACATGGGTGAAAGGTTCCAGATGCCCGGCCTTGCGGGAGCGCAGCTTGCGCGCGCCTTTTGCGATGGCGCGCAGTTTCCCGGCTTCGCGGGTGAACAGGCTGAGCAAGCGGTCGGCTTCTCCCCAGTCGCTGTGGCGTACAACCACGGCATCGACGGTGAGTGAGCGCGGAGCATTGGACATGGGTTGGCGTCAGCCGCCGGTTTGAAGCGAGTCGGCGGTGAACGCGCCGGGCAGCAAATTGCGCACACTGGTGCGCTGGGTGATTTCTCCGGCAGCGTTGGCGATCACCACCACGGTATCCAATCCAAATTCCGCCATCACCTGGCGGCAGGAGCCGCAGGGCGTGCCGCCGTTGGCGGTGACCACGGCGATGGCGATGAATTCCCGTTCACCTTCAGACACGGCCTTGAAAATTGCGGTGCGTTCGGCGCAGATGCCGGAAGGGTAGGCGGCATTTTCCACATTCACGCCATCGTAAATTTTGCCGGAGGCTGTCAGCAGGGCTGCGCCGACCTGGTAATGCGAATAAGGCGCATAGGCCCACTGGCGCACAGCTTGCGCACTTTCGATCAACCGGTCCAGCATTTCTTCTTTGATTTCCATGTTCTGCTACTCCTCGTTGTCCAGGTCGAGCGGATTTTTGCGCCGGACGCGCACCGAACGGATGCGCCTGCCGATGACATTTTCCACGCGCAACTCCAGCCCATCGATGTTGATGGTTTCACCGCCGGTCGGAACCTGGCCGACCATGCCGTAGATCAAGCCGCCCAGGGTGTCTGCCATTTCTTTGTCGATATGCGAGCCCATCACGTCATTGAAATCGTCCAGGCTGATGCGCGGGTGAAAGAGGTATTCTTCTTCGCTGACCTGGGTGACCAATTGTTCTTCACCCTGGTCGTATTCGTCACGAATTTCGCCGACAATTTCTTCGACGATGTCTTCCAGGGTCACCAGGCCAGCCACCCCGCCGTATTCGTCCACCACAACCGCCATGTGAATGCGGCGCGTCTGCATGTCTTCGAGCAGTTCATCTACCTTCTTGGCCTCGGGGACAAAGTAGGCCGGGCGCAGGTTGCCGCGAATGGATGCCAGGCTCTGGCCTTCGCGCTCCACCTTGAGCAGGTCTTTGGAGTAGAGCAGGCCAATGATGTTATCCACGGTATCTTCATACACCGGTACGCGCGAATGCCCGGATTGGGTGATGGCTTGAACGGCCTCATCCAGCGAGTTGTTGATATCCAGCGCAAGCATATCGATACGCGGCACCATGATCTCACGCGCCAGGGTCTCACCAAAGTGGAAGATGGAGTAGATCATCTGGCGTTCATCTTTTTCCAGCCCACCCTGCGCTTCGCCTTTGTCCACCCAATTGCGCAATTCGTATTCGGTGACAGGGCCGATGCGCTGCTTCAGCAGGGCGGGCGAGCCAAGCAGGCGCACATATAATGCCGAAAGCGGGCTTAAGAGGAAGTCGAAGAAACGCGCCAGGGTGGTGAATTGAATGGCCCAGTGTTCGGCCCGGGGCAGCAGC
>JACRAG010000543.1 GCA_016213455.1 Anaerolineae bacterium
AGAAACTGAGCTACGTCGCGACCTGCCCCTACGGGTGGGCCGACTGGCAGGCGGCGATCGAAGTTGTGGCTGCCGCTGGTAAAGAAATTGGCATCGAAATCACCACCAATTACCCCGAATGGGCTGTCTACCAGACCGTTGTGACCAAATCTGATGCTCCGCTGCCGGAAGGCTACGACATCTTCATGATGTGGTCCGCTGGCGCTGGCCCGACCATGCCGTGGGGCCGCATCCGCAACCTGCTCTCCTCCGAATGGGTTGGCATGCCCAGCAACTGGAGCGGCAACTGGGGTCAGTACTCCAATGCGCGCGTTGATGAGCTGATCAAAGCCATCCCCGCCGAGACCGACGAAGCCAAGCTCAAAGAAATGTACACCGAGCTGGTTGAGATCTACCTGACCGAAGTTCCCTCCTTCACCCTCATGTATCGCCCGCAGTCGTTCCACGCTGTGAACGAAATCGTTTGGACGAACTTCCCGTACGATGGTGATGGCACCAATCCTCCTGTTCCGCCGATGAATATGACCGACGGATGGGGTGTTGCAGGCCTCTACAACCTGACGCTGGTCAAGTAACCTGTAGTTTAGTGATATCCGCCATGTTCCGTGAACCCCGGAACATGGCGGATTATTCTATAATAGAGAGAGTTGTTTCTACTTCTGGCACGACAAACCATTTCCCATTTAGCGCGATAGAGGAGGTGTTGGATTGAAAGGCTATCGGAAGTATTTCCTTAACAAGTTGGGCTGGTTCCTGGTTACCTTTGTTTTCGCTTTTATTCTTAATTTCACCCTGCCGCGCCTGATGCCCGGCGACCCTGTGGCTGCCATCGTGTCCCGGCTTGCCCAGGGCATGAGCAATGCCACCGGTGTGCAGGCCATTTACCAGCAATATGCAGATCTGTTTGGTACCAATAAACCCATCATTGAGCAATTTTTCCTTTATGTAAGAAATGTGGCACAGGGGAACTTCGGGTTCTCCTTCAGCCAATATCCCCGACCGGTTGCGGATGTGCTCGCTTCCTCCATCTGGTGGACGGTCTGCCTGCAGTTCCCGGCGATCATCGTCGGCTGGCTGATCGGCAACACCCTGGGTGCGCTGGCTGCCTATTTGCGGGGCGGGTTTGACAAGGTGCTCATGCCCATCAGCATCTTCGTCAGCAATTTACCCCAATTTGGCATGGCGATCATCCTGCTGGTGGTTTTTAGCATTACGTTGAAGTGGTTCCCGGTCGCAGGGGGATATGGGTTTGACCTGATGCCGAGTTTTTCCTGGGAATTTATCTGGTCGGTCATCAAGCACTATCAGCTCCCCTTCTTTTCGATCGTGCTGATCGCCATCGGCGGTCAGGCGATTGGCATGCGTTCCATGTCGATTTACGAGCTGAACGCCGACTATGTCAAGTATGCCCGTTTCCTGGGTATCAAGGACCGCAAAATAATCGGCTACGTTTTCCGGAATGTCATGCTGCCCCAGATCACCGGGTTGGCGTTGTCACTCGGTACCATGATCGGCGGTGCGCTGGTGGCGGAGATCGTATTCAGTTATCCAGGTCTCGGTTACACGCTCTTGAACGGCATCTCAGGACAGGATTATCCATTGATCTCAGCCTCTACCATGATCGTCACAGTCATGGTGTTGGTTGCGAATTTTGTTATTGAAATCCTTTACGGTCTTATTGACCCGCGCATTAAAGCGGCGCAGGCGGATTAAGGAGAGATGCGCAGATGAAACACACTCTTCAACAGGTTTTCCGCTCTGGCAAGTTCCAACTGGGTTTTGTGATTTTTACAACGATCATATTAACCGTGATCATTTACCCAATGATCATTACCGATCCCCCATTGTCCATTATCGGTCAGGGCACCTTCTTCCCACCGGGAATTTATGTGAGCACGTATGACGCCGTCAATTCCCCAACCACCTATACGCTCAATTTGCGCGATGCGGCTGCCAAACGCATTGCCAATCGATTAAGCAAGGAGGACCGCCTTGCCATGCAGGAATGGCTGCTGGCTGATGGGGTTCCCGCAAGCGAAATCGATATCAACGACACCGGCAAGCTTTTGGCCCTGTGGGAAACCAAGTATGACCCCAAGGCCAAGGTTGAGGGGATGACCTTTGCCAGGCAGCGCTATTTCCAACGGGTCAACGCCTCCATCCAGGGTATTATGTCCACCGAGGGCTTCACCCTTGGCGTAAAGAATCCGGAATCGGGCGTGCTTGAGGAAACCGGAACCATCAATCAATCCGATTTTGTCAACATCAATCAAGTGCCCAATGTTCGCTTTTTGGTGCTGGGCACGGATAACTTCGGCCGGGATGTGTTGACCGAACTGATCTCGGCAACGCGCGTCTCGCTGATGATCGGTTTTATCGCCGGATTGATCGCCACCTTGATTGGCCTGACCCTGGGTCTGCTGGCGGGTTACATCGGCGGACTGGTGGATGACATCATCATGTTCGTCACCAACCTGTTCACCGTCATTCCCAGCTTTGTGCTGCTGATCTTGATTTCCTTCAGCATTGGCCAGGAACAACGCGGCGCGGTTACGGTGGCTATTGTGATCGGTTTCACCTCCTGGGTCTGGACGGCCCGTGCGGTACGCGCACAGGTGGTTTCGCTGCGCAACCGCGACCACGTCAATCTGTCCAAGCTCTCCGGTCACTCCATCGTTCACATCATCCTCACCGACATCCTGCCGTATATTGCTTCGTATGTCGTCATGGCGCTGATCCTGCAAATTTCCTCGGGCATCCTGGCAGAGGCCAGCCTGTCGATTTTGGGGCTGGGTCCCAAAACCACCGAGGTGCCGACCCTGGGCTTGATGATGAACTGGGCCATGATCTATCAGGCACATGTTCAGGGCAGTTGGTGGGCATATTTTCCTGTGCTCCTCACCATTGCTTTGATCACTTTCTCGATGAACCTGATGAATACGGGCCTCGACCAGGTATTCAACCCGGCTCTGCGGGATTGAACCGGCGCCGGAAAACCTGTTGTTTTCCGGATGGCGTAGGATCGAAATCAACCTGAAATTAGGGATTTGACAGCACTAGGTGAGCAATATGGGAAAAGTCATATTAGAGGTCAGAGAACTGACAACAAAATATATCACCCGTTTCCGGGAGGATGTTTACGCTGTTGATCACGTTTCTCTGAAAGTCGAAGAAGGAAAATCGCTGGGCATCGCGGGTGAATCCGGCTGCGGAAAATCCACCCTGGCGCTCAGCCTGATGGGCTATTACTTCCCTCCGCTGCACTATATGAGCGGGGATATCATCATCGACGGGAAGAATATTTCCGGCATGAAGCCGGATGATATTCGCAAATCGGTGCTGGGGACGGAAATTGCTTACATCCCCCAGGCGGCGATGAATGCGCTCAACCCCACCCAAAAGGTGATTAACTTTATCGAAGATGTGATTCGGGCGCATGACAACACGGCCTCCAACAAATATATCTACGAGATGGCCCGGGTAAGTTTTGAAAAACTGGGTCTTCCGGCGGATGTGTTGCAGAAATACCCGGTTGAACTGTCCGGCGGCATGAAACAGCGCACGGTCATCGCCATTTCGGCGATCCTTTCTCCGAAAGTGCTGATCGCGGATGAGCCTTCCTCTGCGCTGGACGTCACCTCGCAGAAAATGGTCATCAAGATGCTGCGCAACCTGATGGAAGACGGCATCATTAAATCGATGATCTTCATCACGCATGAGCTGCCGCTGCTTTACAACGTGACCGACGATATCATGGTCATGTATGCCGGGCAGATCGTGGAAAAGGGCTCAGCCAAGGAAACCGTGTTTGATCCACTGCATCCCTACGCCAAAGGCCTGATGGGCTCGATCATCGTGCCGGAAGAGGGGCTGCGGAATGTCAAACTGACCGCCATTCCCGGCGTGCCGCCCAACCTGAAGAAACCCCCGTCAGGCTGCCGGTTTGCCGAACGCTGCAAATTCGTCATGCCACAATGCCGGGCAATTTCGGTTGGCATTCGTGAAGTGGAGAATGGCCGCGAATACCGTTGTATCATACCGGAAGATCAACTGAGGGAGGCGTACAAAAATGCCTAAGGAAAAGAAACTCTGCCTGAGCGGCAAAGGGCTTACCAAGGTGTTTGGTCTTGGCCGCCAAAAAACCGTCGCTGTTGATCATGTCGATTTTGATTTCTATGAAGGCGAGATCGTCTCCATTGTGGGTGAATCGGGCAGCGGCAAGACCACCCTGGCCAAGATGCTGCTGGGGCTGATCAGCACCACGGAAGGTGAGATTTACTTCCAGGGTGCCAAGCGCGATATCAGCTCGCAGCGCAAGAAGCAGGAATATTGGAAGGATATTCAGGCCATCTTCCAGGACCCGTTCTCTTCCTACAACATCTTCAACAAGATCGATGCCGTTCTGCTGGACTGCATCAATATGCGCGGCGGGCGAAATCTGCCCTACGCCAAAAAAGTGGAGATGATGACCGAGGCGTGCGGTTTCGTCAACCTGAAGTTTGAGGAATTGACCAACAAGTATCCTTTTGAGCTTTCTGGCGGACAGATGCAGCGCTTGATGATCGCGCGGATTTTCCTGCTCAAGCCCAAAATCCTGCTGGCCGATGAGCCGACCTCGATGATCGACGCCTGCTCGCGGGCCACCATCCTGGACTACCTGATCCAGCTGCGCGACGAAATTGGCATGACCCTGATTTTCATCACCCATGATATCGGCCTGGCGTATTATGTTTCCGACAGCGTCTATATCATGGAGCACGGCAAGATTGTGGAGCGTGGGACAGCCGATGAGGTGATTTTGCACCCCAAAGAGACTTACACCCAGCGCCTGATCAATGACGTTCCCAAGATTTATGAAGAGTGGGACCTTTCGACGGTGACCTTCTCCAATAAATAGGTCCGGATAGGCTCAAGAAGGGCGGCATGGATTTGCCGCCCTTTTTGATTCGGGGTAATCAGCGACGGGATTTCCAGTCACCCGGCTTGCGAGCCCTGGCTCTGGCGCGTGCTGCCTGGCACGATCTTGATCGAACCCAGGGTCAACAATGCCGCCAGCCAGGTCAAAATGATCGCAAGCGGATCGTTGGGATCCATCCAGGGGATGAGTACGAGCGCGACGTTGAACAGGGTGTGAAAGAGCACCACGATGAGCAGGCTGCCCTGGGTGTGGTGATAGACCCAGGAAAAGAGGAAGCGGAAGGCGACCAGTTTGATGGTGAACAACGCAAAGGAGGTTGCATAATGCGCATCGCCGGCGATAAAGAATAAGGGTAGATGCCAGGCAGCCCATACCAGCCCAAGGATGAGATTGGCGTGGAACCAGCGCCATCGTGAGAGCAGCGCCGGAAGCGCAAATCCCGTCCAGCCCAGTTCCTCGCCCAGGCCGGAGCCTGGCAGTTCGACCAGAAATTCCAGGCCGGCCTTTTGCAGGATCATCCAAAGGTTGACATTCGGCGGTGGAAAACCGGCTTGCCCCACCAGCAGGTAGCTTGACCAGGCAGCCAGCAGGATCAGAACGCGGGCGAACAGCGCGACGAAATACCAGACCGGTTTGACGCGCCATTGCCCGAGGGGTTGAAGGAACACGATCAACCCGCCTGTTCCGCGGTTGAAACCG
>JACRAG010000544.1 GCA_016213455.1 Anaerolineae bacterium
AACACCACGCGCATCGGCGGTTTGGAAGCCTTTGCGCTGGATGTGGATATTCCGCTCAAATACGGCGTGGACCAGTGCGTGGGTGATACGCTCTGCGCAGGTGGCATCATGTACGGGCAACGCAACATCCCGCAGATCCTGGATTTCTGCAAAGATATTCGCGAAGTTTCTGCTCCGGATGCGCTGTTCCTGAATTACGCCAATCCGAATGCCATGAACACCTGGGCTGCCAACCTGTACGGCAAGGTGAACACCATCGGCCTGTGTCATGGCGTGGTTCATGGTCACAGCCAGCTCGCCGCGGTGATTGAGCTGTTGATCAACGAAGGTGTTGATCCGGCTGACCCGGCCTACAAGAAGCTGACCCGAAAGGATGTGGATATCATTTGCGCGGGTATCAACCACCAGACCTGGTACACCCAGGTGCGCTACAATGGTGAAGACTGGACTGGTCGCCTGCTGGAAGGGTTTGAAAAGCACCCGCAGTACAGCGTGGAAGAGAAAGTGCGCATCGATATGCTGCGCCGCTTCGGTTATTACTCGACCGAGTCCAATGGTCATCTGTCCGAATACGTGGCCTGGTACCGCAAACGCCCCGAGGAGATCAACCGCTGGATCGATATGTCCACCTGGATCAACGGCGAAACCGGCGGGTACCTGCGCGTGTGCACTGAAAGCCGCAACTGGTTTGTGGAAGAAGCGCCCAAGATGCTCAAAGAAGAGCCGGTGCTCTACAAGGAAGCCGACCGGTCTCCTGAGCACGGCAGCTATATCATTGAAAGCCTGGAGACGGGGCGGGTGTACCGCGGACATTTCAATGTGGTTAACAACGGCTGCATTTCCAACCTGCCGGACGATGCGATTGTGGAAGTGCCGGGTTATGTCGACGGCAACGGCGTGAGCATTCCACGCGTGGGTCCGCTGCCTTTGGGCTGCGCAGCCGTGTGCAATGCCTCCATTTCGGTGCAGCGCCTGGCTGTCGAAGCGGCTGTCAATGCAGACGTGATGCTGCTCAAACAGGCCATGATGATGGACCCGCTGGTCGGCGCGGTGTGCAACCCCGAAGAGATCAGCCAGATGACGGACGAGATGCTGGTGGCGCAGGCTCAATGGCTGCCGCAGTACAGCGGCGAAATTGCCGCGGCCAAAGCGCGCCTGGCTTCGGAGAAACCGCTGGGCACGCGCACCTGGCGCGGCGCTGCACGGAAAGAGTAATTTACACGAATCTTACCGTTACCGGTCCGGAGCAATCCGGGCCGGTTTTGTTTTGTCTCACCCATCCGGACGGACCTTGCATTTTTGTTTGCCTGAGCAGCCGAAACTTTCTTCTCATTGCGCCGACCATGGTATTGAACGAGATAAATCAGATCGTCATCGGCGCCAATTTCATTGAATATCATCTTTTTTTCCCTGCCCCATGATCTTCAACATTTCGGTAGCCAATCATCTGGCTGGTTGAACCATTAAATAAAAATCAGGAGATAACCATGTCAAATCAACCCAGTATTGAACAGGAATTAATCCAAAGAGGCGTGACCCGAAGGCAGTTTTTACGCAGCTGCGCCTTGATGGCGGCAGCGCTGGCGCTGCCCACATCGGCTGTGGATGCGATTGCCCAGGCGCTGGCTTCTTCCACGCGGCTGCCGGTGATCTGGCTGGAGTTTCAGGATTGCACCGGCGACACGGAATCATTTTTGCGGGCTGTGCAGCGCCCCGATCCGGCGATCAATGGCGCGCAGGACCCCAGCCTGACCAGCCTGCTTCTGGATGTTCTGTCGGTGGATTATCACGAGACGCTCATGGTCGCCGCGGGATACCAGGCGGAACAATCCCGTGCGGATACGATGGCCAGATCCGCGGGGCAATATATCTGTGTTGTGGAAGGGTCGATCCCCACCGCGCTCAATGGGTATTGCTGCTTGATTGGTGGGAAGACGGCGCTGTCCATTGCTGAGGAGACCACCCGCAATGCCCTGATGACCGTGGCGTTTGGCTCCTGTGCGTTTGATGGCGGCCTGGCGGCGGCGAGCCCCAACCCGACGGCAGCGAAGGGTGTCAAAGATGCCGTTCCGGGATTAACCAACCTGGTGCATATCCCCGGCTGCCCGGCTAATGTGGTCAACCTGGTCGCGACGATTGTCTATTACCTGACCTATAAGAAGCTGCCCGCGCTGGACAGCCTGAAACGGCCCACCTTCGCGTACGGACAGACGGTGCACCGGAATTGCCCGCGCCGCGAGCTGGATGAGGCCGGGGCGTATGGCGACGCCAAACACCGTGCCGGTGGATGCTTGAAAGAGCTGGGCTGCCGCGGGCCGGTCACCTATCACAATTGCCCGACCGTCAAATGGAACGATGGCACCTGCTGGCCTGTGCAGGCCGGTCACGGCTGCATTGGCTGCACCAACCCGGCTTTTTGGGACACGATGACCCCCTTCTATGGTGGAATCTCGGACGATTAATGGTGTGCAAGAGGATTAAGGAGTAAACGATGTCTGATAACCCTGGCAATAACAAAGTGTTCATCCCAATTGTGCAATCCGGCAACGGGTCGGGTTCGGTGCCCCCAGGCGGTCCGACCGTGGTGATTGACCCGGTGACGCGTATCGAGGGTCACCTGCGCATTGAAGTGAAAGTCAATAACGGCGCCATCGAAGATGCCTGGAGCACTGGACCGATGTTCCGCGGTTTGGAATTGATCCTTAAAGGCCGTGATCCACGGGATGCGTGGGTGTTTACCCAGCGCATCTGCGGGGTGTGCACCACGGTGCATGCGATCGCTTCTGTGCGGGCGGTGGAAAATGCCCTGGGCATCGCCATTCCGGACAACGCGCGCATCCTGCGCAATCTCATCGAAGGCGCGCAATTTGTGCATGATCATGTGGTGCATTTCTACCATCTGCATGCGCTGGACTGGGTGGATTTGATGAGCGCGCTGCAGGCCGACCCGGCTGCGACCAGCGCGCTGGCCCTGTCGCTCTCCGACTGGCACAATTCAAGCCCGGCTTACTTTCAGTCCGTCAAGACCCGCCTGCAAAATTTTGTCAACAGCGGTCAGTTGGGCCTGTTCGGCAACGGTTATTGGGGTCATCCGGCCTACCGCCTGCCGCCTGCCGGAAATCTGCTGGCGGTGGCGCACTATCTGGAGGCGCTGGAATGGCAGAATCAGTTCATCAAATTCCACGCTATCCTGGGCGGCAAAAACCCGCACCCGCAAACCTACCTGGTCGGCGGCATGGCGACGCCCCTGGATGCATCCAGCCAGGCCGCTATCACCCCGGCGCGCATTGCCGATCTGCGGGCGCTGGTTCAATTGGGATTGGATTTTGTGAACAAGGTATATCTGCCGGATTTGATGCTGATCGCCAGTTATTACACCGATTGGGCCGGCACCGGCGGCGGGTATGGTAATTTCTTGTCCTTTGGAGATTTTCCCGGCGCTTCGGGCAACAGCCCGGCCAACCTGTGGATGCCGCGCGGCATGGTGGTGAATAAGAATTTGGGCCAGGCGCCGCAGCCGGTGGATCAAACCCTGATCCAGGAATATATTGCCCACTCGTGGTATTCCTACAACGGCGGTGACCAGGCCGGCAAGCATCCCTATCAGGGTGAAACCCGGATGAATTACACCGGTCCACAGACCAGCTTCTCCACGCTGTCCGGCGAAGAACGCTATTCCTGGTTGAAAGCGCCGCGCTACAACGGCATGCCCATGGAAGTCGGCCCGCTGGCGCGAGTGGTGGTGGCATATGCCGCCGGTCATGCGCGCATTCGCGAGTTGACCGATTGGGTGCTGGCGCAGCTGCAGGTTGGGCCGGACGCGCTCTTTTCCACCCTCGGGCGCATCGCGGCGCGCGGTATTGAGACGTTGGCCATCGCGGAGCAGATGAATACCTGGTTGGACGAACTGGAGAATAACATTCTCAACAACAACCTGACGGTGCAAAACAACCAGCGCTGGAATCCATCCACCTGGCCTGCGGATGCCTGGGGTTACGGCATGACGGAAGCCCCGCGCGGCGGCCTGGGGCACTGGGTGCATATCGTCAACGGCAAGATTGAAAATTATCAGGCGGTTGTGCCGACGACGTGGAACGGGTCGCCGCGCGATGCCCAGAATGCCCGCGGTCCCTGGGAACAGGCGCTGGTGGGTGTGCCGGTGGCTGATGCATCCAGACCGCTGGAGGTGCTGCGCACCATCCATTCCTTTGACCCGTGCATGGCCTGCGCGGTACATATTGTGGATCCGCAAAGCAACCAGGTGATGCAGATATGGGTTCAGCATTGAACGGCGCAAGCGGAATGCCAGCCGAGCCGCCTGTCCTGGTGCTCGGATTGGGCAATATCCTGTTTGGCGATGAAGGTCTTGGCGTTCATGCCGTCCAGCAGTTGAGCCGGGTTTGCACTCTGCCAGACGGAGTGCGCTGCCTGGACGGCGGCACGCTGGGCCTGGATTTGCTGTGCTACTTCACCGCGGATGTGCGCATCTTGATTTTGGATGCGGTGCGCACGGGCGGCGCGCCCGGCAGCCTGATCCGGCTGGAGGGCAGCCAGATTCCGGCTGCGCTTTCGCAAAAAATGTCCATGCATCAGCTGGGCCTGCAGGACTTGATGGCTGCCAGCGCGCTGCGCGGTATGCTGCCGGAGCGCGTGGTGCTGTGGGGCATGCAGCCGGCGCTCATGGATTGGAGCACAGACTTGTCAGCGGAAGTCGAGCGGGCCATGCCTGAGCTGGTCGAGGCAGCCATACAGGAATTAGCGGATTGGGGCGTGGCAGTGAGTAGGCGGTTCGCCGACCTGCCGCTACCCGTGGACTGAGTTGTTTTA
>JACRAG010000063.1 GCA_016213455.1 Anaerolineae bacterium
TGGGCAATCCCATCGAACGCGAGGACTACCGCCAGCGCCTGGCGCGCCTGATCCGCGTGGATGAGCGCGCTCTGATGGGCATTCAAGCCGGTGGAGCGCTGCCCGGGCAAGCCCGCCGCCGCCCCCAGTTCAAAACCCCTGAAAAAGATAAACCCACCCTGGCCCCGCGCCTGCAGCCCGGGCGCGCGCTCGAAGCCCACCTGCTGCGCCTGCTGCTGCGCAACCCCGAGGTGCTGTTCAGCCTGAACCGCCTGCTGCAGCAGGCTCGCCTGGCACACTTTTCGGCGCAAGATTTTGAGGAAGTGGACCACCAGGAGCTGTCCCGCCTGCTGGCTCAGTCGTTGGAGCAGGATCAGATGGACGCCTCGCGCTACATCGCCGAGTATGCATCGGATACCCTGCAGGAGACCCTGCACGCGTACATGGAACCCTTCCAGGGCAGCGACCCCACCGCGCAGCGCATCTTCGAAGACATCGCCAACACGCTGCTGCGCCTGCGTGAAACCCGCGTGCGTCAGAATCTGGATCAGCTGCGCTACCTGCTGGATGACGTTAAGGGCCAGGCTGAACTGCGCGCCAACATCGACGAACAGGCCAAATCCTACGCCGAAACGCTGGACCGCCTGCACAAAGCCCCGCGCCTGATCGTCAACAACTCCGGTTTGTTATAAAACCAGGGGGTTGACAAAATTCATCCGGATATAATTCTTGACTTGTCAAAATATTGATTTTGACAATTGTGGTATATTTAACCCATGGTCCGGAAGAAGAACCCGACAAATCGCCCTGAGCCGGCTCGCAAAGCTGGCGCCGCCCCCACCTCAGCCAGCCGGTCAAAGACCGCTGCGCCATCCGCCAAGAACGCCGAATCCGAGCCCATCGCCGACGAGGAAATTTTCCCCGACAAGGATGAGCCGGAAGAAGCGTTGCCGATTTCGGCTGTCGAAGATTGGGGGGAGATCAACCTCGATGAACCGGTCGACCTGCTGGATACTTCCGTGGTCGCCCTGGAACTCTCCGAGGATCCAGTCCGGTTATATCTGAAGGAGATTGGGCAGATCAATCTGCTGGATGCCGACAGTGAATTCCGACTGGCAGCCCGCATTGAAGCGCTCCGTCTACTGGAGTCGCTGCAAAAGCACCACCCGGTAGACCAACCCAAACCCAACACTGCCCTGTATACCGCCATCGCGCGCGAGCTGATCACCTCCTGGGGCCGGCTCGTCGAAGATGCCCACAGCCTCCAGCAGGGCAACGTGCCTGACCTGAGCCTGACGGTCGCCGAAGCGCAAATGTTGCGCCGCCAGTGGCAGGCCGACGAACCCTCCTACCTGCGCACCTATCTCGACAACGGGATGTGGGGCAAAGATGCGTTATGGGATGGCCTGGTACGGCACGCATTCAACATGTTTATTTGCATGTACCTCCTGCCTTCCACGACCGCAGAAAAACTGCTCGCCTCCCTGCGCAAACAGGATCAGATGCCGGATCTGGAATTCTTCCAGCGCAATCTGCCCTCTGAACAGGACCTGGGAGACGAGATCGACAGCACGCGCCGGCGGGACGAGGAAGCCAACAATACCTTGATCCGCGCCAACCTGCGCCTGGTGGTGAGTATTGCCAAGCGCTACCTGGGCCGCGGCATCTCCTTCCTGGATTTGATCCAGGAGGGCAACCTGGGCTTGCTGCGTGCGGTGACCAAATTCGATCCGGTGCGCGGCTTCAAATTCAGCACCTACGCCACCTGGTGGATTCGCCAGTCCATCAGCCGCTACATCGCCGAGCAGGCCCGCACCATCCGCATCCCGGTGCACCTGTTTGAAGCCATCACCCGCCTGCTGCGCGTGCAGCGCAGCATGGTGCAGCAGTTGGGGCGCGAACCTACTGCCGAAGAGCTGGCGCTGGAAGGCGGGCTGCTTTCTGAAGAAGATACAATCGCGATCAACCGCGCCCGCACGGACGGCAAACCCATCGACGCCGAGGTCATGCGCCGCTGGAATTGGGCAACCGCCAAAGTCCAGCGCATCCTGCAGTCGGCAGAGGAGCCCGTCTCGCTGGAACGCCCGGTAGGCGATGAAGAAAGCAGCCAGTTGGGTGACTTCATTGAAGATGACGAAGCCCTGGAGCCGATGGACGCTGCCGCGCGCGAGATGCTGCGCGAGCAGGTGCAAAACGCACTTGGCGCGCTTTCCGAACGCGAACGCCAGGTGCTGGAACTGCGCTTTGGACTGATCGACGGCAAAGACCACACCCTCGAAGAAGTCAGCCGCTACTTCAATGTCACCCGCGAGCGCATCCGGCAGATCGAAGCCAAGGCCCTGCGCAAACTGCGCCACCCCACCCGCAGCCGACACCTGCGCGAATATCTCTCCTGATCCAATCACCGATCAAGAGGCTGTCTGAATCCAGGCAGCCTCTTTTTGCGTCTGTGATATCCCATATTTTGAGCATTATCCAAAAATGTCACAAATTATTCACTCCGTCTTTAACCTCCCTTTATGGAAAATTTACCCGCTAAAAACCATACTGGTAGGTGAATGTGCATCACAAGGATAGGTGGTTCATATGAGACGCCTACCCTGAAACTGGATTTCTACAAAGGGAGTAGGAATGAATAATTTATTTAAGCACTGGTTCTTTGAATTCGGGGCGACAAATCTGCTGGCAGGTTTGTTCGTGCTGATTCTCACCGTCATCTGTGCCGTGATGGCTGCCGTCGGGGACGGCTTGTCCAGCACTACCATCGCTGTGGGGGGCGGATTAGCTGTGGTGGTCATCCTTATCGCCACATACCTCAATGCAAGCCGCCAGCACCGCAGTGTCAGCCTGCTGACGGAAGCAGTCAAAGCCATGAGCGCAGATCAACCGGCTGTGGCGCTGGAGAGCCTGGCGTCCCAGGATAACCCGGCGGGCCGGCTGGCGATGGCAATTGAAGCGGCGCGCGAGCATTTCACTGAAAAACTGCATTGGCAAACTGCCATTTTGGACGCCATCCCCTTCCCGCTGTCCGTCACCGACATGAACATGAACTGGACCTTCATCAATAAGCCGGTGGAGAGCCTGCTGGGGGTCAAGCGCGAAACCGTGATGGGACACACCTGCAGCGAGTGGAACGCCAATATCTGCAAAACCGAAAACTGCGGTATCGCCCGCCTGCGCAAGAATTTCCTCACCACCATGTTCGATCAGGCTGGCGGTCACTTCCGCGTGGACACTTCCTACCTTTACAACACCAAGGGCGAAAAGATCGGGCATGTCGAGGCGGTTCAGGACATCACCACCTTGATCGCCGGACAGCGCTACCAGGAAGTCGCCATCAACAGCATGGCAGGCTGCCTTTTTGAAATCGCAAAAGGCAACCTCGGCTTCGAAATTGCGGATCTGCCCAAGGCGGACAAAAACACCGAGGAAGTGCGCCGCAACTTTGAAAAGATCAACACCAGCCTGATTCAGGCGCGCGACCGGCTCAGTTCAGCCATGCGCAGTGTGGTCGAGCATTCCGAGAAGGTCAGCCTGGCTTCCAGCCAGCTGGCAGCCGCTGCCACCCAGGCCGGACAGGCGACCTCGCAGATCGCTTCCACCATGCAGCAGGTCGCCAAGGGCACCTCGCAGCAAAGCGAATCGGTCACCCGCACCGCCGCCATCATCGACGATGTGACTCGCACGGTGGACGGCGTCTCAAAGGGTGTCGCCAACACGCAGGAAGCGGTGAAATCGGCCTCGCAGGTCTCCGAGTTGATCTCAGGCAGCAATGGCATCGCATTGAAGGTCAACCTGTCTGCGCAAAAAGTGCAGGAAATGGGCGACCGCTCCAAACAGATTGGGATCATCGTCGAGACCATCGAAGATATCGCCTCGCAGACCAACCTGCTGGCGCTCAACGCCGCCATCGAAGCGGCCCGCGCCGGCGAACACGGCAAAGGCTTCGCGGTTGTGGCCGATGAAGTCCGCAAACTGGCCGAACGCGCCAGCTCTGCCACCAAAGAAATCAGCGGCCTGATCCGTGACATTCAAAACACGGTTGGCGACGCGGTGAAGATCACCACCCAGGCCTCAGACACCATGCGCAACGTGGCCGGCGACCTATCAACCGCCATCAACAGCGTCTCCTCCGTAGCCAACGAAAACGCCCAGGCGGTCTCCCGGCTGTCCAGCAACTCGACCGAGATGATCCAATCCATCGAGAATATTGCCAGCGTCAGCGAAGAGAACGGCGCAGCCGTGGAGGAAGTCTCCGCCTCAGCGGAAGAAATGTCCGCCCAGGTGCAGGAAGTCACCGCGGCTGCCCAGGCGCTGGCGGATCTGTCGGAAGGCTTGCAGCAGGCTGTGGCGCAGTTCAACCTCGCCAATGCCGCGGTCAATTCGCCGGTCAGCCGCAGAAGCAGCGTTTACGCCAATTAGCTTTTTACTCAATCCCATTTACCGGTACAAGGCTGCCTGGGCGATCCAGGCAGCCTTTGATTCACCCGACCTCAGGCTAACTCGAAGCGCTGGCGTAACGCCGCAGCCCCTGGCTGAACAACCAGGTTGAACCCGTGAAAAGCAGACCGGCGAGCGCCAGGCTGCCCAACAATGCCGGCAGGGTCTGCTGACCGTTGAGAGCCTGCGCCGGAAACGTGGTAATCACCCCCACCGGGATGATCCAGGTGAGCAGAAAGCGCACAATCCCCGGGTAAAGACCGACCGGATAACGCGCCAATTGAAAGATGGCGTCCAGCACCCAGGTGAAGAGCAGCGCAGGGTTCCAGAAAGACACCGCCGCGAAAGCGAGCTGCAGCGAGTAAAGCACGATCACCCCGGCTGCCAATCCCAGGAAAAAGCCGCCCATTTGCGCCAGCGTCAACGCCTGATCACTGCGCAGGGCGGCAGCCACCAAAACCGCCACGCCGAACGCCAGATCGACCAGTGAGAAAAGCCGCCACTGGCGAAAGGTGACCAGGAACTGCGCGTTAACCGGCCTGAGCAAGGCGAAATCAAAATTGCCATTCCAGATTTCCTGCCCAAGTCCCGCCAGCGCCTCCATCCCGGGACCGATAAAGAGACCGCGCAGCGCGGTGACCACCAGGTAAACCCCGAACACCCCCAGGGCTGCCTCATACGTCCATCCCTGGATTTGACTCACCTGCAAAAAGAGCACCCGCATTCCAGCCACGCCGACGCCCAGGTTCAAGAGCGAGTGAAAGAGGCTGAGCCAGAAATTCGAGCGGTACATCAGATCCTGTTGAGCAGAAGCGCGCACAAAACACCCGATCAATCGCAAGAAACGCATATCACCCTCCCACAGCCGCATAACGCCGCAAACCGGTTTGCCATAATATCCGGGTCAACCCGGCAGCCGCCGCCAACCAGAAAAGCTGGAGCGCGAAACCGGTCACAACTTCACTCACCGTCATCGGACGCAGCAGCACTTCCACCGGGAAGCTGATCATGTATCGGAATGGGAGCACGGTGGCAATCCCTTGCAGCCCCTGGGGCAGCAGCGCCACCGGCGCAACCACCCCGGCGAGCAAAAACACCAGCGAATCCTGAAGGGCAAGCAGCGCGTCCGCGCGGGTGGACCAAAAAGCCAGCAGAGCCAGCCAGCACCCCCACAGGAATCGCAGCGCCCATGCCAGCATCAGGCTGATCAGGAAGAGCACAATGTTTCCCCAACCGACATTCAGTTCCAGTCGAAGCAGCAGCGCGAGCACGACACATACCGGCACAACAAAAACCAGGTAGACCACTTTACCGGCTCCTTCACTTGCCAGGACATTGAATAATGCCGGCATCGGACGCAGCAGCCAGGCGTTCAACCCTCCTTCCCGAATCACATCTCCCAGGGTCCAGTTGGCCTGGGCATAGGTGATCTGATTGACCAGCGCCAGAACAAGATAATAGCTGACAAATTCAGACTGATCGAAGCCGGAGACACCGCCTTTCGCGGCTGCCGCCATCCAGACCGCCATTGCCACCAACGGTGGAACCATCCAACCGAAAGCCAGGATGAAGAAGAAACTGCGATACTGCAGCCAGGAGGACCAGGTGCTGCGAATTAAA
>JACRAG010000064.1 GCA_016213455.1 Anaerolineae bacterium
AAATGCTCGCCGGCGGGGTGGCGCGCCAGCGGGCGAGCATATCTGCATAGGAAGCCGTGACGCCCGCCCAGATCACCACTGCTTTGATATCCTGCGTGGTGACCATGGCGCGCAGGGTGATGTGACCACCCATCGAATGGCCCCACATGCCGATGCGCTGCGGGTCCGCGCCCGGAAAGCGCTTGATGGAAGCCACCGCGTTGAGCACGTCCACCGTGTAATCCGGCGTCGAGTAGCCGCCGCTGGCAGTCCCCTGCGAGTCGCCGTGCCCGCGGTAGTCGGAGCGCAGGACAATATACCCGGCGCGTGCAAACCCATCCACGTAAGCCACATAGCGCTCCGTGGTGCGGTACTGGTCGGGCGGGATATAACCGTGGTTAAAGATCACCACCGGCCAACCGGTCGGCGGCGGATCGCCAAACGGCACGGTCAGCAGGGCGTAAATGGTCAACCCCTCGGATTGGTATGAGACGATGGAACGCGCGTAATTGTCGCCGGGGTCGAGCACCTGCACGGTGACCAGGTCGCTGCCCGGGTAGGAACGCGCGCGCATATCCGCGATGGACAGCGGGTGCAGGGTGGGCGTGGGTGTGTGGCTGGGCGGGACCGGCGAAGGAGTCACGCTGGGCTCGGGTGTCGCTGTGGGCGGCGCCGGCGTGACGGTGACCTGTTCCACCTGCGGCGGGGGGCCGGCGGCGGGCGCCAGCGGTGTGGCAAACAACGGCGTGGAGCAGGCTGCCAGCAGCATCACCAGGAGCAGGGATAAACGTTTCATAGGCATCCTTTAAACCGATAAATTTTGTCGATATTTGAATCCTACCAGCAAAATATGAAACGCCCGTTAGAGATTGGGGGTGATTGTCGTTGTGTCGGGTAGGTTGCACAGCGGGAGATCGCCACGCCCGGCTCGCGGAGCCTCGCCGGTCTCGCGATGACATGGTGAGTTGATGTCGTTACAAGTCTTCGTAGGGTGCCGTTGGCCGCCTTGGGCCAACGCACCATCTTGCCCCGCCATATGAAGATGGTGCGTTGCTTCAACGCACCCTACCCAGGCACGCGCGATGACATGCAAGGCCGTTGTCGATGCCTGTCTCTCCTCTCCCGTAGGTCGCGGTTTCGGGCAGGTTGAACCGCGGCATGGCGATCCGTCGATCCGCCCGAAACCCGACATCCGCGTGAAAGATGTCGGCGTCGCGGCGGACGAACTATGCGCCCATGGTTTCCTGTTCCCGCCGCGACACCGACCTACAAGACACCCGGCGGGAGAGATCGCCACGCTCGCCCGGACGGGCTCGTTCGCGATGACAGGCGGGGAGGCTGTACTTTCGGCACTGTCCTTTAAAGTCGCCCACCCCTCGGGATCGGCCGAGGGGTGGGGATTGGGGGAGTAGAACGGGATCAACTGCTGTAAAGCAGTTATTGGCTAGGAAAACAGGCCGGTGAAGGCTTCCACCACCTGCGGGTCAAAATGCGTGCCGGAGCAGGCGCGCAGCTCTTTGATCGCGTCCAGGTGCGATACGGGAGGACGATAGGCGCGCCCGTCGGTCATGGCGGAATAAGCATCCACGACGGCGAGAATGCGCGCCCCAAGCGGGATGCGTGCGTTGGAGAGGCCGTAGGGATAACCGGTGCCGTCAAATTTTTCGTGGTGAGCCAGCACCAGCATGGCCACATGCTCCAGGTTGGAGGCCATCAGCACAATTTCGGCGCCCTTTTGCGGGTGTCGTTTGACCATTTCCCACTCGGCGGGGGTCAGGGCAGCCGGCTTGTGCAGAATTTCATCGGGGATGCCGATTTTGCCGATATCATGCAGCAGCGAGGCCCAGCGGATGGCCTGGACTTCATCATGCGAGCAGTTCATGTGCAGGGCAGTTTGCACCGCCAGCTCGGTCATGCGGTCGGAGTGTCCGCCGGTGTAGTTGTCGCGCGCTTCGATGGCTTTGGCCAGGGCCAGTACGGTTTCCATCTGGCTCTCCTTGAGGCGGGAGGAGAGCTGCACGCGATGGATGGCGCTGGCGGCCTGGTCGGCGATGAGCGTAGCCAGGCGCAGGCGCTCTTCTTCAAAGGGCTGGTGATCAAACTTCCAGCTGTCGCCCAGGATCAACAGGCCCAGCGGCTCGCTTTCCACGCGCAGCGGCAGAATGCACAGGCTGTCAAAGTATCCCAGGCCGAGATCCTGCCGGGTTGAATAGGAGATGGCAGCGTCATCCCGGCAGATCAAAACCGGCCCGCGGCTGGAGAGCGCAGCCCGATATTCACGCAGGTTGAGGGGCAGCTGGTTGATGCGCTCCTGCAGTTTGAGCGGCAGCAGGCGGCTGACATTGAGGGCCTGGCTGACCAGCGTGCCATCGGATTCCACGGTCATAATCCGGCTGCACTTGACCTGTAAAATTTCGGTGGCGTTCCGTGCGATGCTGTCAAGAAGGATATCCAGCCGGTTGGTGGCAACCAGTTGTCTGCTCAAATTAAAAATATCATTCATTCTGTCACGCGAGAAAAGGCCGGTGCCTGGAATGGCCCGTCTCCATAAGTCAGTTGGGGACAAATTACCTGTAGTCATGGCCTTTTCTCCTCTGAGGCGGATGCGGGTTTCCGATGGGCTGGGTGTATCGATAAAATCGGAACCGCTCCCGAGCTCATTCAGGGGAATGGTGGGGTATCGGGAGTTATGTGCTCCCGGGGTAGGCAGAGGAACGCCAGGCGGCTTCGATGTTGTTCACCTGGGAGGCGAACTCAGCCAGATTGGACGCCTGGATGGAGGCAAGGCGGACCTTGTCTTCGCCCTGAAGCTGGAAGCTCTCACCACCGAAGCCGGCAGCGATGGCCTTGCCGGGGTTGGTCAGCAGCATTTTACGGAACTGTGTGCTGATCACCGCGGCGGTGAGCAGACGGCTGAGTTCCTGCTGTGGGCGGGTGTTCTTGGGGCCAGTCAGGTTGCTTTCTTGAAAATTGGTCACCATATTTCCTCCAGAGGACTACCGGTTAAGCTTGGGTTGCGGACCTGGCCGGTACGCTGATCGACCAGAGCGCCAGAATGATCCCCACCGCTACCAGCGCATCGCCGAAGCTGAAGGCAACGGCATAGCCAGGGCCGTAGGGGATCAGGAAGCGGTCGGAGAGGAAAACCAGGCGGGTTTGTTCAACCGTGAGCAGAATGTCCTTGCCTGTACCGAGCCGCTCGCCAATCACGAAGGCGTCCGCCGGGGCGTTGGGGAAAATGCCCTGGATCGTTGCGGGGCTGATGGGCATCAGGCCGCCGTTGAGCACGATCACCAGCAAATTACACGCCAGACCCAGGCTGAGAAGCCAAAAACCAGGTTTATTAAAGTTCACTGCTGCAAAGACCAGCAGGCCAGCCTGCGAGATGATCAACGCGGCTGGGGCCAGTACATCAGGAAAATTCGCTTTTGTCGGCAGAACGAAGGCAACCAGCTGTGGCAAAAATGCCACAAATACCAACCAGGTCAGCCGAACATCGAAGGGTTGAATTGTTCGCCGGAGTACTGCTGCCCTGAGTAACCCGGCGAACAATCCCACGATGACTGCCGCCAGTAAAAACATGGCGGATTAGTGGAAGAAGCCGCCGCTGTCTTCGGGAGCGCCAGCGCCCAGGATGAAGAGAACCAGGGTCAGGACGAACATAACCAGGCGGATTTTCCGGCTGTCCATGCGGGTCGCAATTGAAGTCAAAGTTGTTTTCATAATGCCTCTCCATAATTGAATTTGATTGTCTTCATCATAACGAGGGGTAGGCTTCAAAGTAGGCTTCAAAATGGGGGGTTTTAAGCACCAATATTTTTGGCGAAAAAACTCTTAACTTATTTTAATGTTTGTAAACGTCCCGGCAATCTGGAATGGTCTTGTGGCAGGGTGTTAAACAGCCCACGCCCCCGCTGCATGGCTGCGTCCGGGGGCGTGGAGGATGGGAACGAAGGTTTCTTAGCCTTTGAGGGCGGTCAGGCGTTCGCGTTCCGGCCGGTTCTTATAGAAATCGTCCAGGGGGTAGCAGCCCGATACCATGCCGTTGCGCGGGGCGGTGGTGCAGTCGCTGAAGGTGCGGCACAGGCGTTTGCGCTGTAGGGCGCGCCCAGCCAGCACATCCAGGGGCAGCTCGGGATAGGACAGGCTGGAACGTCCCAACCCCACCAGGTCTGCGCGGCCCTGGCGCACCACGGCCTGGGCCACCTGCGGCAGGTATTCCTGCAGGTAGGAATAGGCCGACCCACAAATGACCAGCTCGGGGAAGCGCGCCTTGAGCTGCGCGACCACAGCTTCCTGGCGCGACACGCCGGTTAACGGGTCTTCGGGGGGCTGGTAACCGTCGGAGGGCGGGAAGGCAGCCGGGCGCTGGATGTGCGGGTTGTAATAGGGGCTGCCGGCTGTCAGGCAAACCAGGCGCACGCCCAGGTCACGCAGTATGGCGAGGAAAGCCGCCGGCTCGGTCAGGTCGATACCCAGGCCGCCGCCGTCCCCGCCGAAGGCGTAGGGATAGCGGCCCTGCCAGGCTGCCGGTTCGCCAGTGCCGTCCGCGCCCTTGACGAAGGGCAGGAAATCGAAGGCGCTCAGGCGCACTCCCACCTGCAGGCCGGGGGCGCGGACCGCGATGCCGCTGATAATGGCGCGGGCTGCCCGCGTGCGGTTCTCAAAACTGCCGCCGTAGCGTCCGGGTCGCTCCACCGCCGAAAGCAGCTCGTGGAACAGGTAACCGTGGCAGTGTTTGACATCCACAAAGTCAAAGCCGGCCTGCTGCGCCAGCACGGCGGCGTTGATGAAATCTTCCACCAGTTCGTCCAACTGGTCGTCACGGAGCACGCGCCCGGAGTCAGGCGGCAGGCCCACGCGCGGATTGAGCAGGGGATGGTCATAAGCCAGCAGCGGCTCGGGGCGGCCCTTTTCATTGGGGCGGGCATAGCGCCCGGAGTGGGTGAGCTGCAGCCCTACCACCAGCCCTTCGAGGCTGCCGCTGGAAGCCCGGTGCGCGTCCAGCAAGGTTTCACGCAGGCGGATCAAGTCGGGCAGGGTATCTGGGCGGATGACCAGCTGGTTGGGGTTGGCGCGCCCGTCCTGACGCACTGCGGCAGCCTCGCCGCCCCAGATGAGGGCTGCGCCGCTTTGCCCGAAGCGCTGCCAGCGCCGCAGGGTCAGCTCGCTGGGGCGTCCGTCGGGGGTGCAGTCCCAGCCCTCCATGGGCAGAACGCAGAAGCGATTCTTCAGGCGCAGCCTGCCGTCCAGGTCCACCGGTTGGGCCAGGGGTGAATCTGGACCGGAGCGCAGCTGGTCGTCAAAAGGCAGATCCAGGCCCAGTTCGTCCAGGCGGGCGCGAAAGGCAGCGGGGGTTTTGAGCGCAGCAATTTTGGGAAAGTCGATCATGGCACGGTTCCTCGAATGAAACGATAAAAGATGGGCCTGCGATGGCCGGTTTTACAGGCGGCG
>JACRAG010000562.1 GCA_016213455.1 Anaerolineae bacterium
CACCGCCAGCGAGATCGTGGTAATCCACAAAGGCCGCAAGATTCAACACGCCGATCCGGAGACTCTCCTGCAGCTCCTTGAAGGACAGGTGTGGCAGTGGACTGTGCCCGCCGAGCGCCTGCCTGCCCTCAAACAAACCCTCACCATCAGCAGCACCATTCGCCGCAACGACGGCATCCAGGTGCGCGTGGTCAGTCCGGGCGCGCCCGACGCAGATGCCCTGCCGGTCAGCCCCAACCTGGAAGATGTGTACCTGGCCCTGATTTCGCAGGAAAGAAACCAGCCATGAAGGTCCTGCGCATCCTCTTTCACATGGCGCGCGCCGATTTTCTCGAGCGCTCGCGGCGCTATTCTTTCCTGGTCACGCTGGGCGTGGTCGTCTGGCTGGGTTATGCCTCCGCCACATCCCTGATCAAGATGCGCATCGCCCCCGACTACCTGGGAATCAGCAATTCGCCCTGGATCGGCTCCTTGATGACCCTGACGGTGACCTTCTTCCTGGGCTGGTTCGGCTTTTACCTGATCAAAGGCTCGGTCGCCCGCGACTACACCACCGGCGTCGGGCAGATCATTGCCACCACGCCGCTCAGCCGCTCGCTGTATGTGCTGGGCAAATGGATGAGCAATTTCTTCGTCCTGGCGATCATGATCTTCATCCTGATGCTGGTGGGCGTGGTGATGAACCTGTGGGTGGACCCCGCGGGTTTCGACTACAATGCGCTGGTCGCCCCCATTTTGATCATCGCGCTGCCCTGCATGGCGCTGGTGGCAGCCCTGGCGGTGCTGTTCGACACCGTCTCCTGGCTGCGCGGCGGGCTGGGTAACGTGGTGTACTTTTTCCTGTTTGGCATAGGCATCATTCCCGGCCTGCAAAACCCCCGTTACATCCCCATACTCGATCCGACCGGCTTTCGCCTGATTGGCGACAGCATCGCCGCCGCCGCCAAAGCCGCCTACCCTGAAAGCCAGGGCGGCTTCACCTTCTCCATCACCACCGTGGTAGAGCCCAAACTGTTCCTGTGGAACGGCATCGCCTGGAACCTACAGGTTGTGCTGGAGCGCAGCGGGCTGGTCGTGATCGTCGCCGGCGTGGTGCTGGCGGCGGCGCTGCTGTTTGACCGCTTCAACCCCTCGCGCCCGGCGATGCAGCGCTCGCGCAAAGGCAAAGCCGCTCCCCAACCGGACCTGCCCGCCGTGGAACTGCCTCAATCCGTGCCTGCCCTGGCGACGCTCACCCCGCTGGCTGGCGCGCGCGGGCGCTTCCGCTTTGACGCTCTGCTCATCGCCGAGCTGCGCCTGTTGTTAAAAGGGCTGCCCTGGTGGTGGTTTGCCGCCGCACTGGGCATGCTCCTGGCGCAGCTGATCAGCGAGATGGAAGCCGTGCGCTTCCTGGTCATCGCAACCTGGGTCTGGCCTGCCCTGCGGCTGAGCAGCCTGGGCTGCCGGGAAGCGCGCTACGACACCACCCAGATCATTTTCTCAGCACCGCGCCCGCTGATCAACCAGCTCCCGGCGCTGTGGCTGGCTGCCACGGGCATGCTGGCTGTGCTCAGCCTGGGCGGCGGGCTGCGGTTTTTGCTGGCTGGCGATAGCGCCAGCCTGGCTTACTGGCTGGCAGGGGTGGTCTTCATCCCCTCTGCCGCGCTGGCCTGCGGCGTCATCACCCGCAGCAGCAAGCTGTTTGAGGTGCTCTACATTTTCTGGATCTACGTCACCCTCCAGGGCATCGGCGACCTGGGTGCTTTCACCCTGTTCCCCCGGTTCTCCGCGGCATCTTACCTGGGCCTGGCGGTCGCCCTGCTGGCGCTGGCTGCCTGGGTCCGGCGCAGCCAGCTCACCGCGCGCAACAGCCCGCACTGAAAAACCAGGCAGCTTTTCCACTGCGCGTTTGAAAAGAGGATATCCCAGCGCCCTATACGCCAGGATATCCTCTTTTTATCCTCATTGGTTTTGACTTGTTACTTTGGCAAGGCCTGCGCGGCGAGGGCACTCTGCCGGCGCTGCCACAGGTTCTCCACGGTGAAGAGAATCAGCGCCGCCCAGATGATGACGAACCCCACCACCTGGTTGCCCGAGAAAGGCTCGCGATAGACCAGCACGCCGACCCGGAACTGCATGGTGGGCGCCAGAAACTGCAGCAGCCCCATCAAAGTCAGCGGCGTGTTGCGCACCCCTTCCGAGAACAACAGCAGCGGGATGGCCGTGACCAAACCGGTGCCCATCATCAGGGCTGCCTGCACCCAGCCGGTGTGACCGAACGCGCCCGTGCCGTTGAACTCCGCGAAGAGCAGCACGCCCAGCGACGGCACAAACAGCAGCGCCGTCTCCAGGGTCAAGCCATGCAGCGAGCCCAACGGCGCCATTTTCTTGATCAGCCCGTAGAAGCCGAAGGAGAAAGCCAGCACCAGGGCAATCCAAGGCAGCTTGCCGTAAGAGACCGTCAGGTAGAGCACGCCCGCCGACGCCAGCGCAATTGGGATCCACTGCAGCGGGCGCATGCGCTCGCGCAGGAACACCACCCCCAGCAGCACGTTGACCAGCGGGTTGATGAAATAGCCCAGGCTGGATTCAACGATAAATCCGGCATTGACCGCCCAGATATACACCAGCCAGTTGATCGCCAGCAGCACCCCCGCCAGCAGGTAAACCAATAGCGTGCGCCGGTTGATTTCCTTGCGCATGGCAGCCCATTCGCCGCGGGAGGTCATCACCGCCACGACGAAGATCAAGGCCCACACCACACGATGGGTCATCAACTGCAGCGCCGGCACGGTGTGCAGAAATTTCCAGTAGATGGGGAACAGACCCCAGATGGCATAGGCGCTGATGGCCGAAGCAGTCCCTTTACTCATAACTTTGCTCGCTTAAACGAAAAGTAAACCGAAATCATACCACATCCGACCCCGCCGGGCTGATAAGTCCTCTCACCCGTTCGGGAACAACCGCGCTACAAAGCCCCATCAAACAACCGGTCCATCGCTCCCAGCATCGCGATCATATCATCCACGTGATCGTGACTCAGTTCTGGCTCGCAGTAATTGTATCCAGGGAAGTACGGGCACAGGCTGACTTCCTTGCCCTGATAGTTAACCAATTGGGTAGCCAGGGGACGTTGCCCCGTTTTGTCCGTCTGAACGCAGTACCGGCACGCGTCACACTTCTTCGTGCGCGCGACCACGAAATCCTGTACCCGGGGCGGCATGCCATCAAAGGCGGCCAGGATTTCTCTCATCCGGGGAATACACAGCCCAAAAATTTGAGGTTGGTCCATGAGCAGATCGTAACTGGCGGAAATTCCGGTGTGGTGGATGCCATACTGGAAACCCCCTTTGGTTGGTTTCTCATCACCATGTGTCTTGAAATAATCGAGTGTGATTGTGCCATCCCAATTGTCCATCCGGGTGTAGCCGCTCTCAATCAGATATCTCTCCAACCTGCGGAACCCATCCGCATTGCCTGAAAGCCGGGCGTAGATGTCGCTGGCATACGGATACCCCTCGAGGAACAGGCACCGTGAAAAAGACAGCAATGAAGCGTTGGGTCTCGTCGCCATCCAGGTCATCGCCTGGAATAGCTCATCATAATCGTTGTGGCGCAATACGAAACGACCCTGCTCCGACGTTTGGTGCAGTCCAAGCTGCTCAAACAACAGCCAGTGCTTCTTGATCACCTTCACAGACGCATCCACCACTAAGGTATTCGAGCCAACCTGTCCGGACCGCGCCACATGGAAGAGCGTTACCAGAACCGCGTCCACTTCCTTGATCGCCTTGCGCATCTGATCTTTCAGCTTAGGTTTATTGTCTGCGCCTTTATTAAAACGTTGGGAGTAGGCATCATCTTCGTGCAAAATGCTAAATAATAGGGCAGGATCCACGCTCAAGCGCTGATATAGCCCGTGCATGAATTGGTAGAACTGCTCCTGTGCCCTGATTCCAGGGCCACTTTCCGAGGGCACAAAGCCTGGAAAGGTATCCAAATAGGTATTGACCATGCGCTGTTCGAGGCACGAAAATTTTTTGTTCATGCGAAGACCTCTTCATCATCCTGATGACAGACGAACGGAATAAAGATGGGACGAAACGAGAGGGGGCAGGAATCCGTCTTTTTTAGAACAAAATTCCAGGATGCGTTTACGCTATATCTCACTCTTCAGGCGAGAGAAACCCTTCATCCACGCTTTGGGGAAACGAAACAACCCGCCTACACATCCACCTCAACCACCTGGTAACCGCAGGTGTTGATCACCCGCGTGCCGCCCACCTGGGTGATGCGCGGCGTGTCCTGGCGGTAGATGTGCACATGCCCATGCAAAAACACAGCCGGGCGGAAGGTGCGAATGAGCCAGTTGTATGCGCGTACCCCGCGGTGCGGCAGATCTTCGGCATCATTGATCTTCCAGGGCGGCGCGTGCGCGACGAACACATCCAGGTAACGTCCATAGCGCAGCTTGTTCCACAACAGGCGCGGCGCCAGCCGGTACACCATCCAGCGGTAATCGCCCTGATGATACTGGTTCGGTCCGCCGTTGTAGTAGAGCGAGCCCTGCATGCCCGCCAGCAGCAGCCCGGTCGCTCCATCCCGCTTCACCCGTCCGTGCATGTTGACTCCACCCAACACCTCAGTGCGCGGACCGGAATCACTGAATTCCACATCCTGCGTGTGGTTGCCGTGCACATAATACAGCGGGCGGTCCAGCGTGCTGACCAGATACTCCAGGTAATAAAAACCCATGTCGCCGCAGCCGATGATCATATCCACATTGCCGAAGCGCTGGCGGATACCCGGCTGGTAGAGATTGGGGAGCTCGTGGTCACTGACCGCCAGGATCTTCATCGCGCCAGTTCTCCCGGTTCGCTGCCTTCGCCCAGCCCGGTGGCGGTCGCCACGGCATAGTCACGCCCGTGACTGATGCTGACCGACCACACCGTCAGGCCCAGGCGGTCCGACACCATGCGGGCGCGCCCGTGCAGCGCAAGAATCGGTTCACCCCACTTGCCACGCCGGATCTCGATATCCTGCCAGGGAACCCAGCCAATGCCGGTTCCGAGCGCCTTGGAGACGGCTTCTTTGGCGGCAAAGCGCCCCGCCAGGCTCTCGTAACGCCCACGTGACAGCTCGATCTCCAGCGGAGTGAAGACGCGCTTGATGAAACGTTCGCGGATGGCAGGGTTGACGGTTTCCAGGCGGGTGATCTCAACAATATCGACGCCGGTGCGTAGAATCATGGGCCTATTGTACCGAATAATGCGTAGTAAAAGGTTTGATCTGGTTAATTCCTTTGCCCGCACCAACCGGATGGATTCCAAAGGGCTGCTGCCTGACGGCAAGCAAAGAATCCTCCCGGTGTGTTCGGGCAACCCCCGGCGCTATGCGCCAGAGCTGACCACGGCGAAGGCCTCGGGTTTGAGGTAGCGCTGGGCGGTCTCCAGAATCTGCTCCGGGGTGACGCTTTCGACCAGCGTGGGGTAGCGCTGGTAGTAATCCAGCCCGAGTTGGAAGCGCTCCAGGTTGAGCAGCGCGTTGGCAACCCCGGCATTCGACTCGAGCGAGAGCGGCAGGCGACCCACATAATTGGCCTGGCTGTCGCGCAGTTCTTCCAGCGTCACCGGCTCGGACGTGAAGCGCTTGACCTCGCTGAAGATCAGCTCGATGGCGCGCTCCAGATTCTCGGGGTTGACCCCAGCCGAAACCTCCCACGTTCCCGCGGTGATCCAGGCGTTCAGGCTGGTGGAGGCGGAATACGCCAGGCCCTCCTGCTCGCGCACCACATCGCCGATGCGCCCCATCATGCCAAACTGCCCCAGGATGTTGTTGCCCAACGATGCCGCCATGTAATCCGGCGAACTGCGTTTTGGCCCCAGCGTGCCCATCAGCAGGTCGGTTTGCACCTTGCCCGGCAGCGGAATGTGGCGGCGCACCTGCCCGGCAAGTGGTTTGACCTCCGGCAGCTCAGGTGTCGGGGTCAAATCCGGGTTCACCCAGTCGCCCAGGTGTTCAAACACAGCTTCCACAGCCTGCAAACCACCCACTGCGCCCACCACCACAATCACCATGCCGCGCGGGCTGAAACAGCGCGCGCGGAAATCGGCCATGTCCTCGCGCGTGATGCGTTTGATCGTCTCGCGGTAACCGTCGGAAGGCCGCCCGTAGGGATGCCCGGGGAAAATGATATCCTCGAAGGCCATCTCGGCCTGGTCGGCGGTGTCCTGGTCGCGGATCGTCAGCCCGGTCATAATCTGCCCGCGCAAGCGTTCAATCTGGTCGCTCGGGAAGGTCGGCTCGCGCAGCGACTGGCTGAGCAGCGAGAGCAGCAGCGGCAGATCCTCGGCCAAAGCGCGCCCGCCGAAGCTGGCGTTGTGCACGCTGGCGCCAAAGCC
>JACRAG010000563.1 GCA_016213455.1 Anaerolineae bacterium
GACCGGATTGAAGATCAATATATCCTGGCAGACCTGGTATCCAGCCTGTTCATCGACGCCCTGGCAGCTCGAAGGCACCATCCGCACCCTGAAAAAAATGGGGTATAAGGACCTGGTAGGCATTCACAACGACACGGTTGTGGTGGACACATCGGTCGGCGAAGCCAACAACAAGCACAAATTTGTCACCGACACCTACGGCGTGCCTTGTGAATATCTGTATAACGAAGAGTTCGAATGGGAGCGTTATACCCCCAAAAGCCGCCCCTTCCTTGTCCTGGACAAGGTTTACCCGGATGGGGTTTACATCCCCAAAGCCTTGTATGGCAAGAACATTGTTCATCTGCCAACAGTGAAGACGCACGTCTTCACCACCATCACCGGGGCAATGAAGAACGCTTTCGGAGGGCTGCTGCACCGCAACCGCCACTGGACACACAGCGTGATCCATGAAACCCTGGTCGATTTGTTGATGATCCAGCAGGAAATTTCACCCGGCCTCTTCGCCGTCATGGACGGCACCTTCGCAGGGGATGGTCCCGGTCCGCGGGCGATGCGCTGGCACGAAAAGAATGTGATCCTTGCCTCTGCCGATCAGGTCGCCATCGATGCAGTTTCTGCCAAGCTGCAGGGCTTCGACCCGATGAACATCCCGTTCATCCGCATGGCCCACGACCTCGACATGGGTGTTGGCGACCCCTCACAAATCGAGATTGTTGGTTACGACATCAACCAGGAACCGGATTGGCACTTTGTCCAGGAAGACACTTTTGCCTCCAAAGGACAAAAGATGATCTACCACGGCCCGCTGAAACCGCTGGAGAAGATCCTTCTGCAAAGCCCGCTGGTGCCCTGGTCCTTCTTCGCAAGCAATTTTTACCACAATGTGTACTGGTACCCCTTTGTGGGCCGCAAACGCGTCCAGGAAGCGCTGAAGACCCCCTGGGGGCAGCTTTTTGCCTCTTATGGAGATGGACAGGTTGCCATGCCTGGCATGGAACCCAAGACCGTTGTCCAGGCAGCTGTGGGCATGAGCGCCCTCGCGGTCGTCGCCGGCAGCCTGCTGTGGTTCCTCAGCCGCAGGAAGAAATCCTGAACGCCCATCCAATCGATCCATCAAAAACCGCCCTTTACCGGGCGGTTTTTCATATTCATACTGAGTCGCGACACGATTCACAAGGACACAAATGTCGCAGAAAATGCCAGTTGTAGATCCCGAAGTGGTGACCATCTTCCCATTCAATGGAAATGGCATATTGCCCGACCGCTTCCAGTTTGACCAGACGGGTGGCGCTGGTGTCTTCCATTCGCGCAGTAAACACCTCCGGATCCGGTTCGGAGCGCATATTTTCATGTCCGCCCCGGCAGGTGGCGCATGGGCATGCAGCGCGCAGCAGCCCAAATGGGTAATCGCTGACATGACCATCTTTCCAGGTGATCTTCAACACTCTGGCGGTTTTATTGGCAGAAATGGAAGCAGGTATTTCCTTCACGAATATCTCCAGAAATGAACAAGGGTCCAGCTGACCGGGGATGAAGACTTCATGGTATAGAATCGACTCATGGCGTCGATGTGGGCGCCTCGGATACCACTGACAGGAACTGGGCAGCCGCCCACCCGCTTCGTCCCTTGTCATAAGGCGCTTCCAGGAACCACCAGGTCAGTTCATCAGAGAATTTCGGTCCATCTTTGACCATGAACACTTCGGCGTCATAACCCAGAAAGCGCGGGTCATCTTTGGTAGATGGTCCAGAACGAAGGCGCAATCCATCTCCTCCGGTTCCAGTAATTTGCACATACATGCCCACGCCAATCCCGTTAAGCACAACCGATGCCGGTGTTTCGGTAGCCACCGGAGTCAGGACGTATTGGGTTGGGGTCATGCTCGGCGCAGGAATGACGGTCATCAGGGTTGCCTGATCCGGCATGACCGGCTTTGGCAGCGGATAAAAGTACAAGAACAGCATCGTCAGGCCAATTAATCCGCCGGCGACAAGCAAAGCGCCGAGAATGACCCACAAATTGATGCGTAGACGAAGCCAGTTCATCATAATTTACGGCAGCAGGAAGAAACCAATCCCTAAAATCAGGTAAACGCCCAGCAATGCCGTACCCTCCAGCCAGTTGGACTCGCCATCTGATGCCACCAACGCCGCCACAACCACGGCGGCGATCAGCGCCAGCAATTCAAACTGGTTGAACACCAGGGTCAATGGATGTCCCATCAGTAAGCTGACGAAAACCAGGAGCGGCGCCACGAAGAGCGCTATCTGGATGCTCGAAGAAACGGCTATCTCAATACTCAAATCCATCTGGTTTCGGATGGCGACCTGGACCGCCACCAGATGTTCGGCAACATTACCGATGATGGGGATGAGAATAATACCGAGGAAGAATTCGGATAACCCCAGGCTTTCGGTCACGCTCTCCACCGCGCCGACCAAAATTTCCGACATAAAAACCACACCCAGCGTGGCCAGGCCGAGGAGAAGGATGGACGTCGTCCGCGAAAATTCAGCTTTATGTCCGCCATCTGTTTGGTAGCTCAAAGGACTTTTTGCACTTTTTAGGCTGTACACGATCCCTAGAACATACAAGACAATCATCACCACGGATACACCCAGACTGAGGGCTTCCACCCCGACCGAGGTTTCTGGACCGATGGAATGGCTGAACAGAGAAGGGATGACCAGGGCAATCACCACAAGAATCAAGAGCACCGTGTTGTTGCTGGCCTGTCGGCGGTCAAAGCGCTGCTCACCGTTCTTCACGCCTCCCATCACCATTGCCAACCCCATGACCAGAAGCAGATTGCCGAGAATGGACCCCGTAAGAGATGCCTTCACCAGTTCCAACA
>JACRAG010000550.1 GCA_016213455.1 Anaerolineae bacterium
ATCATTGGTGATGCCGGCTACGCATCCGTGTTTGGTGTCGAACAGTCGCAGGCGCTGGCGTCCTTATTACTCATGGTGAATGACCGGGGCGCCGGCATGGCGCTCGCATTTTTCGGGTTTTCCACGCTCCTGAACGGCATCTTGATCTTTCAGTCCACCTTCCTGCCGCGTATCCTGGGGATATTGTCGATGGTGGGAGGTTTGGGATGGCTGTGCTATCTGTATCCCCCGCTTGGAACCGCATTGTTTCCTTCCATCATGACCATTGGCATCATCGGCAGCCTTGCGCAAATCCTATGGCTGTTGATCAAGGGCGTAGCCGTTGACCAATGGACAAGGCTGGCAGCTCAATCGACCTGACTCGCTCTTAACGCAGGATCGTTGGCTGGACGGATCGTATGGCAGAGAACCAACCATACTAGCGCGATTTCTCCTACTGAATCCGATCACAGCATGAGCGCCTCCACGGTGGAGGCGCTTTTTCTTCACGCAACCGTAAAATAAAACGTTGCGCCATTGTCCACTGCGCCCTCCGCCCAGACTCGCCCGCCATGCCGGTGGATGATGCGCTGCACGGTCGCCAATCCAATCCCCGTACCAGGAAATTCCTGGCTGCTGTGCAGGCGTTGGAAGGGCGCAAACAGCCTGCTGGCGTAAGCCATGTCAAAACCCGCGCCGTTGTCACGCACAAAGTAGGTGGGCTTCCCGTCGTGCTCGATCATCCCTACCTGTATGATGGCTGTTTCCCGCCGAACGGTGAATTTAAGCGCATTGTTCAACAGGTTTTCCAGCACAATTTTCAACAAGTTTTCATCCCCCGAGACGATCAAATCGGCGGCAATATCAAACTCCACCTTGCGCTGGGGCGATTCGGCGCTAAATTCTGCCGCGATTTGGGCAGCCAGCTCACTGAGATTCACGTGTTCGCGATGAAATTCGGAAAGGGTCGTGACTTGAGATAGATGGAGCATGTCGTTAATTAATTGGCCCATGCGTTCTGAGCCTTCCTTGATGCGGGCGAGGTAATGCTTTCCTACCTCATCCAACGATTCCGCGTATTCTTCCAGCAGGATGGCGCTGAATCCTTCTATGGAACGCAGCGGAGCGCGCAGATCATGCGAAACCGAATAGGAGAAGGCTTCCAGTTCCTGGTTGGCGGTGATGAGTTGAGCCGTCCGATCGGCTACTCTTGCTTCCAGTTCAGTATTCAGTTTACGAATCTTGGCTTCGGCCTGCTTGTTTTCGGTAATATCCGAGAAGACAACAATTGCCGCCTTAACCTTAGCATCCTCATCCAATATTGGCGCAGCATTGGCCAAAACGATACGGTCGTCATCGCTTTCCCGCCGCACAATAAATTCCCGGCTGTTGGTTTCACCAAACAAAATGGCCCGCGCCAGAGGCACTTCATCGGGCTTCAGTGGCCTTCCATCCAAATCCATAAGCTGCCAGCTCGCAACATATTGGTCGATCCCGATCCCCTCTACGATCTGCTGGCGGTCTCCCCCGCGAATCATCAATCCCGCATCGTTTACATAGCGCAACTTGCCATCGGGTGCATCGGCAATGGCGATCCCCGCCGGGCTGTTGTCCATGGCGGCTTGAAGAATGGCCCGGTTCTCCCGCAGCGCTTCTTCCATGAGCTTGCGCTCGGTTGTCACCTCTGAGTACAAAACAATACCGCCGATCGACCCATCAACCTGATGCCAGGGGCGGCATTCCCAGCGGTTATAGGTGATCGAACCATCCAGGCGCTCAAAGTAGTCATCGTCATTGCGCTCGATTGCCCCAGCCAAACAGCGTTCATGCACATCCTTCCATTTCTGGGGCATTTCGGGGAACACCTGGTAGTGGTGCTTTCCCAGAATATCTTCTTCCTTGACCCCGTAGTCTCTCAGATACCGGTCGCTGACAGCCAGGTAATGCATGTTCCGATCAAAAACAGCGATAGAATTCGGATCGTACTTGACGATGTAGCGCATCAATTCTTCACTCTTGCGCAGCGCTTCTTCGGCCACTTTGCGCTCGGTGATGTCCAGATACATCCCGAGGACACCCACAATCTCGTCGCTTGAATTTCGCAACGGCACCTTGCTGGTTTGCACCAGCCTTGAATTACCCTCAACGGTTATCAAGGGTTCTTCGATAAGAAGCCTGGCTACCCCGCTTTCGATCACCTGGCGGTCATTGTCGCGGTACATCTCCGCCAGTCCAGGCCACAACTGGTAATCATCTTTTCCAACAAGATCCTGTGGATTGGCAAATCCCGCATCCCGCGCGAATGCGGCATTACAACCCTGATACACGTGATGGGTGTCCTTCCAAAAGATCCTCACAGGGATCGTATTCATGATCTTTTCGATGAACAACCGCGATTCTCGCAGTGCTTCTTCCGCCCGTTTTTGTTCGGTGATGTCTGCAGCCATGCCCACAATCTGGGTAGGAACGCCGCCTGAGTCACGCCGGAGAATACTTTCATAGCTCCGAAGCCAACGATACTCCCCTGCGGCATTGCGCAGCCGGTATTCTTTCTCAAATACCTGGTTATCCTCCGCCAGCTCCCATTGGGTAACAAAATCCGTCAGTGCC
>JACRAG010000551.1 GCA_016213455.1 Anaerolineae bacterium
GGGGACGGTATTCACAAACCCGATCTTCAAGGAAAACTTCGCCGATCCCTTCATATTACAAGTCGGCGAGACCTTTTATGTTTACGCCACCAACAGTTCCGGTCGGAACATCTCTATAGCGCGCTCCACCGACCTGGTGAAGTGGCAAATCCTGCCAGATGCCATGCCCGCACTGCCCAAATGGGCCAATCTCACCGGCGGTTATGTCTGGGCGCCGGAGGTCATCCAGATTGGCGAGAAGTTTGTCCTGTACTACACTGCCCGCGACAAAACCTCCGACAAACAGTGTGTTGGTGTCGCCGTCAGCGACAGCCCGGAAGGCAAGTTCAAGGATAGCAACCTCGCTCCACTGGTCTGCCAGGCCGATTTGGGCGGCACCATTGACGCCAGTCCCTTTCGCGACAAAGATGGCAGATTGTACCTGTATTTCAAGAACGATGGAAATTGTTGCAACCTGACCACTTTCCTTTATGTGCAGGAACTCACCTCGGACGGTTTAGGTTTGCTCGGCGAACCCATTGAACTGGTGCGGAATGATGCGCTCTGGGAAGGGCGCGTAGTAGAAGCGCCAACCATGTTCTGGCATGACGGCAGATATACCCTGTTTTTCTCGGCCAACAATTACGCCGGACATGAATACGCAGTCGGATATGCTGACTGCGACTCCGCGCAGGGGCCATGCCAGGATGCGCCTGAAAACCCCATACTGAAAAGCGACCTGACCCGCAAGGAAGCCCTGGTCATCGGCCCAGGTCACCAGGCCTTGCTTCAAATCGGCGACCAAACCTGGATTATCTATCACGCCTGGGAAGTCGTCTCCGGCAGCCGTCGCGGTGACCGCCGTCTGATGTGGCTCGACCGCCTGGACTGGGTGGACGGCAAACCGGTAGTGCGCGGTCCAACCACCGGTGAGCAGCCTGTGCCACAGTTGCCCTGATTATTTGAGAAATCGTCTTTTTCATATGCCGCTGAACTTTGGCATCCACGTCACGAAATGCACCCTATCCCACTCACCCCATTTCGGTTTTGTTATCGAGGTCGTCCCGACCCTCTTCGTTTTCCTTCTCCAGGAAGGGGTTGATTCAGATTCATTCACCGTTTAGCTGGTGTTTGCTGAAATTTTCGCTTTATTAGTTTGTGCCATCATGACCCATGGAGACACTTTTCTGGACAAAATGGATCCTGCCGGCCTCAGGTATCACAGGTTGCGTTTTTCATTACAACGACCAAAAATTATCGGATAGATTTTCAAGGAGTCTCCCTTGCCCCCTCGCCCTCGTCTTTCACTGGATGGTCAGTGGTTATTTTCCACACAGACAGCCTTGCCCAACACCCCGCTCAACCTGCAGGCTGAAAACTGCTCACTGATACATGTTCCAGCCCCCTGGCAGGCTGATCCGCGCTTCCGTGACCACCATGGCGTGGCGTGGTATCAGCGGAATTTTGAAATCCCCGCCGGGTGGTTGACATCAGAGCGGGTGATCATACTCGGATTTGGCGCGGCAGATTATTTTGCCGAGATTTGGGTCAACGGAATCCGGGTCGGAGAGCATGAGGGCGGCTACCTGCCTTTCGAGTTCGACATCACCACTGCTGCAAGAACAGGTCTTAATACCATTATTGTGCGTGTGGACGACCCGCCTGAAATTTTCACCGAAATCCCACATGGTAAACAGTCCTGGTATGGCATGCTCTCCGGGCTTTGGCAATCCGTCTGGTTGGAGAGTCGTGCGGCGAAGCATATCCGGCGGGTAAAAATTACAACCAGCGGCGGGCAGGTGTCGGTGGAGGTGAGTCTGAGCAGCCCCATGACGGGAAAAATTTTGGTGAAAGTCACCGCGCCCGGAGGTGAAATCATCGCGCAGACCGACTCCGCCACGCCACATTTTTCCATCCAGATTGACCACCCTTTGCCCTGGTCGCCGGACGAGCCGAATTTATACATCCTGACCGTTTCAATGGAAGCCGACGAAGTGACCGAAACCTTTGGCTTTCGCACGATCGAAACCCGGGAGGGCCGAATTCTTCTGAACGGACGTCCATTTTACCTGCGCGCCGCGCTCGATCAGGATTACTACCCCGAATTAATCTGCACACCGCCCTCTCAGGAATGCATCGAAGCCGAATTCCTCCAGGCCAAGGCGCTCGGGTTGAACTGTTTGCGGGTGCACATCAAGGTGGCCGACCCGCGCTATTACGCCGCCGCTGACAAGATCGGCCTGTTGATTTGGGCAGAACTGCCCAACCATATCCTATTGACCGAAGAGGCCAAACGCCGCGCCCGGGAAACCCTGGCCGGAATGGTGGAGCGCGACTGGAACCATCCATCCATTGGGATTTGGACAATCATCAATGAATCCTGGGGCGTGGATTTGAGTAATCCCGAACACCGCGCCTGGCTGGCAGAAATGTACTATTTCTTGAAGTCAATCGACCCTTCACGGCTGGTGGCCGGAAATTCCGCCTGTTGGGGCAACTTCAATGTGGTCAGCGACCTGGATGATTTCCATATGTATTTTGCCATGCCGGACCATCACGCCCAGTGGCGCGATTGGGTGGCCACCTTCGCCCAGCGCCCCTGGTGGACCTATGCGTGTGAATATGAGGACGCCGCCGCCTGGCAGGATTACCTGAAAGCCCCGTGGCGGGCCCAGCCGCGTCTGCCCGCCCCTGAGGTGCACCGCCGGGGCGACGAGCCGCTGTTGGTCTCAGAATTTGGCAACTGGGGTCTGCCAGATGTGGAGAAAATCCTGGCCGGGTATGGCGGTGAACCCTGGTGGTTTGAGACCGGCCTGGAGTGGGGCGATGGAGTGGTGTACCCCCACGGGTTTGAGAGGCGCTTCCGGCAATATGCACTCGACCGCGTTTTTCCCTCGTTCTCCGCACTTGCGACCGCAAGCCAGGAGCTACAATTTGCTGCCATGAAGTATGAGATCGAGCAAATGCGCAGACACAGGTCCATCCAGGGCTATGTCATCACCGAATTAACCGATGTACATTGGGAGTGCAACGGTCTGCTGGATATGCTGCGCAATCCGAAGACTTATTTTGATCGGTTTGCCGCCCTCAACGCCGACGATGTGCTGATTCCGCTCTGGGAACGGCTGGTTGTTTCGAGCAATGAAACCTGCACGATACCGGTGCTGTTTTCGCACTATTCGAAGCAGGAGATGACCCAGGCTGTGCTGGAATGGGAATTGAGCAGTGAGCAGTATCCCGTCATCCGCGGTCAGGCTCCGGCAGGCAGATGCAGTCCGTATGATGTCAACGATTTGGGCGTGGTTACATTTGAAGCCCCCGCCGTTGAACAACCGACAAAAGCCCACCTGTCGATGCACCTTGAATCTGCCGGGGTGGTGATGGCCAGGACGCAACTGGAATGGCTTATTCTCCCGGACAGATCCCATTTGCTGCCAAGCGGAAATCTTTATGCGCCCGAGTATCGAGACTTCCTCACTGGAGCCGGTATTTCAACTTTCGATGATCTGTCTGATGCCCATATCGCCATCGTCTCAACCCTGGATGACGCCTGCCGCGAGTTTCTCTTGCGCGGCGGGAAGGTCTTGTTCCTGCCCGAAACAGCCGATGCGCTCCAGACCGTCCTCCCCGGCGTTAACCTTGTTCGGCGCACAGGGACGGTCTGGCAGGGTGATTGGGCGAGCAGTTTCGGCTGGCATCGCTTCGACCAGCTCCCAACCGAAGGCGTGGTGGATTTTTCCTTTGCCAGTCTGACACCCGAACTGGTCATTCGTGGCTTTGCCCCGCGTGATTTTGAACGGGATGTCTATGCCGGGTTGTTTGTCGGTTGGCTGCACAACCCCATCCCCACCATAGCGCGCAAACGCCTGGGGCGCGGAGAAATGGTGGTGTGCACTTTCCGTCTGCGCGAAAATCTGGAGACCAATCCGCTGGCGCGCTTCCTGTTTTGGGAATTGCTGCAACTGCTCTATTAAACGATCTTGGAGTATCATGTCTCTCGAATACCAGAATCCCCTGGACATAAAAAATATCGGCGACCCTTTTGTCTTGCGGCTGCCAGACGGGCGATACTGATGCTACGCCACTTCTGCACCGGATGGTTTCAAAGCCTGGACTTCACCC
>JACRAG010000552.1 GCA_016213455.1 Anaerolineae bacterium
CCGGAAAGACGCTCTCTTTATCCCACTCAGGACGCTCTCCTGAGGCGAGATTCACCCCAGGATTTTCATTGGTGACTGGCATGCCGTTGTCTTCATAGGAGACTTCAATGTGCCATTGCTTAATGAAATCCGCGGCGGACGGGGAAAAAACCGTTCCACGCGGAAGGCGAAGCTTCATCCCATCCTGGGGTTGGCGAACGCGTTCACGCAGTTGCGCTTCGGTTAATATGGGCATAAAACCTTCCTTTGAACTCTATCGAACCTGTGTACGGCGTGATCCCTGCGCTGGTTGTCTGGTGCGTTGTCAAACTTGATCACGACTCTTCATTTTTCTGATCGCGGAGCTCATGTGTTTGAAAAATCGGATGTTGATGGTTGATCCAGCACGAGACGATGAACATTTCATTGGCGGATACTGCGGCTGTGCCAGAATTGGCCTCCGGCACAGCCGGTCATCGCTCCTCATCCGGACCACTCTGCAGGGTAGGTGACATAGAGGATCTTGGCCCACCCCGGTGTGCCAAAGGTGATTTGCGTTCCTTTGGGAATGTAGTGCACATCGCCCGGTTTACCGACCACCGTGCCCTGCGCCGTGCCAATGTGAATCTCACCCTCCAACACAAACTCTATCTCGTCATAGGTCAGCGTCCAGGGGAAACTGCCCTTATGGAAGGAAAGGAATCCGGCTGCCATAGGTGAACCATTTTCCGCGGTGATCACATCGACAAGCTGCACATCCATTTCAGGGCGATTGATTTCAAAAGGAAACGGTTTCATCTGATAACTCTGCGCACCAACCCGTTTTACTGAGGCTGCCGTGGCTGGGCCGTTTCCATTCAGTGATGATAAGCAAGCCATCACCACCTGCCGGATGAGCGGTTCAAGATCCGGTGGGGCAACCTGTGTTGGCAAAGAGCTGGTCTCCTTCTCTTTGGCGGGAATACTTCCATTGGTAGGGCTTGTCGCCTGTGGGATCGGTGCCTCAAGCAAGTTGACAGGCCGGATCTCAATGCCCATTTCACGTGCAGTATCTGCCGCGAGTGGAGTAAGCACATCGCCTGGCTCCAGGTTGATATGGTTGTGACCCTCGGCTCTCCGGGCGCGAATCATATCAGCAGTCAAAAACCTTTTTCTCATGCTGCTGCCTTATCTCTCATGACGGAGCGAACCGCAATGAGGTGAGAAGTAAAGACCTCTTTTCGGTACAGGCATTATGGTGCAGTGGTTTTGACATTCGCCTCCGGCAGGATGGATTCCACATCGCCATGCGGGCGGGGGATGACATGCACGCTGACCAGCTCCCCAATGCGTTGCGCCGCTGCTGCTCCTGCATCGGTGGCTGCTTTGACTGCGCCGACATCACCGCGAACCATTACGGTTACATAACCGCCGCCGATATACTCTTTCCCGATCAGTTTGACATTCGCAGCCTTTACCATTGCATCTGCGGCCTCGATCGCGCCGACCAAGCCGCGCGTTTCGATCATCCCAAGAGCAATTAATTGAACAGTCATGGTTTTCTCCTTTTTTACGGGTTCAGGGGAAAGGGATGGAATTTGCCTTTCCGTTTGTTCGACGACTCGATCGTCCTGCCGGTCGGGTTGGCTGTTTTCAACCGTCTGCGATAAAACAGGCGATGCGGACGACTCCCCTACCAAATCCTGTGGCATAGGGAGATGCTCATCTGCCTCTTTTTTGGTGATGACTTCAGCCAGATGGTCCGATCTCACGGGCTTGCTGTCCTGTGAAAAAATGCGGGCGTGCACCCGGCAGTAAAGTGACCCATGCAACGCCGGAGCCCGGCAGGGATTCCCATTACGGTTGGTTGCAGTACATCTCCTTAATGGCATTCTCCAAATCCTTTCTGTGGGCTACCAGCTCAGGACATTTTGTTCCATTGCGCGATTACCTGGCGTACGACCGCTTCCACCAATTCGGATTCGTTGACAACGTTTAAATTCCCATTGGGCGGCAGTGAGGACCCCACCGTCATGACAGGCTGGGCTTCCACATCGGGCGCAAGGGAGAATGCTTCAGGCGGTGGCTCGGTCGTGCCGTAGGCCAACCGCTTTACATTGAACAAATGGGTGACAGTGATGTTATCGCTGACCACGGTCCCCCCCAATCCTCCAGGGGCGAGGGTAAACGAAGGCATCAGCGCGGTGGTCGCACCGACTGCACCCAACGAGGACCAGGTGTTGACAATGATGCGGAATGCGGGTTTTTCCAACCCAAAGGCCATAATCACTTCTTCGTTGCGGCAGTGCATGCCAAGAGAATGACCGTCACCGCCAAAGCGCAGCAATTGAATGCAGCGTTCGCAGCCCGAATGCCAGCCGTCTTCCACATAAAACCCCAACACGGTGGTCAATTTTTCCCGACTGAGCGGTTCATCTTTGCCTACAGAATCTAGGTCGGCGATCAGAATGCGAGCCCATCGCGGCACTTCAATGCCTGCCATCTTGGCGATTGCCTGGGGAGTCTTCCCCACCGAACGGGCATTGATCGATCCGTCTGGAAGAAAGAGGGCGCGAGCGACAGCTGCTTTTTCGATTGGGTTGAGGAAATAGGCTCCGTGACTTCGCAGAGCTTCACGTAGTTGTCCGGCAATGGGTTTGTCTGCGACGATGGATTGTTCTGTGGAACATATGACAGAGCAATCGAACGCTTTGGAATTGACGATGCAGCGTGCAGCGTATTCAATATCCGCACTACGATCGACATACACAGGCACATTTCCTGGGCCAACGCCGATAGCCGGTTTCCCCATACTGTGTGCTGCTTTAACCATTCCGGGACCGCCCGTTGCCAGGATCAGTGAGACAGCCCAATGACCCATCAGTTCCTGTGTTCCAGCAAGGGTCAGCTTGCTCAACGATCCGATCAGACCTTTGGGCATGCCGGCTTTTTCACCGGCTTCAATCATGACCCGTGCAGCCTGGAAGGATGATTTTCGCGCTGCCGGGTGTGGAGAAAACACAATCCCATTGCGCGCTTTGACCGCTCCCAAGGCTTTACAGATGACGGTGGAGGTGGGATTGGTTGACGGGACCAATGCAACAATTACCCCAAATGGCCAGGCAATTTCTACGATCCGGTTGGCTTCGTCCCGCCGTAGCATGCCTACCGTGGGGATGTTACGGATGGAATTCCATACACCACGTGAGGCAAATTGGTTCTTGATAACCTTGTGAGCCACAACGCCATAGCCGGTTTCCTCATTTGCCAGTCGGGCCAGAGATTCCGCTTCGGCGTAAGCTGCTTCCGTCATGGCTTCACAGATCCGGTCGACTTCGGCCTGACTTGCAGAGGCAAACACTCGTTGCGCTTCTCGACAGGCAACTGCCAGGTTACGGGCCTCTTGAATGGATTCAAGATCGAGATCAAATTTATCTGGCATGCACGCTCCTTTACCTCAAGCTGCACCGATTGGCGAGCCAGAGATCCACTTACCGGTTGGACCAATCCGCCCAATGCTGAACCAGACACGAGAATTGGCTTTCAGCGTGTTTGGTGCGCCTTTTGCGCTTCTGTTCATCGAAACAGTTGTTCTCAGCACTAGAACTGTGTCAAACCTGACCAAGAATTTCAACAGCACATTGGCTCCGCAATATGCGCTGTTGAAATCAATGTTGGGGATCGACACAGCACTAATACTTGATCGCGCAGCGTCCGAAATCCAAAACTGCATCCTGGAAAGCCAGGCAAGCGGAGCGGCAGGCGCTTTGGGAGCCGGAGAGCAATCCCCCGCCGAAGTTGGTCTCGGACGGGGGCTTCCACCAAAGCCGCATGACAACATCCGCAGCTTTCAATGCGGCATCCAATGCGTAGGTCGATTCGATTGGCGGTGCGATCAAATAGGCCAGGGGAGTGCCCTCGGGTACGCCAGCAGCCTTGCTGAGATAACTTCCCGAACGCGAAATAGTGTGCGGGAAGAAGGCCAGCGTATTATCCTCGTTGGCCGAATAGAACCAGGCTTCCTCCGTAGCGTAAGCAATGCAAGCCTCAAGACCTGCTTTGACCTCCGCCGGGTTGGGGCCGGCCAAAATTCCGATGATCTCACCCGAAAGCGGGCCGGATGCATGCGCAGAACCGGCGTAAAAACTATGTGCGTAAACGACCTCCACCTCAGCCTTTTTGGTGGCTTCGTCGAGCGACACATACAAGGCATCGTCAATATCGCAGGTTATCAGGGCAAGGCTGCGCTGTTCGGGGCGCAGTTCCATCTGTGCGGCAAAATCGGGATGAACATTGGGAATGAGCCGGGCAGATAGAATATTGGGTTTGATTGGATCAAGGACGGACATAGGAAACCTCTCTTTATGGCAGTTGCTTTCACTCGTTGGCTAGTTTCTGTTTGAGTTCAATGCCGCTCGCCTGGTACTTGAGCATCTTCTTGATCATCTCAACGACATAGGCGCCCGCTTCCAGCGGGTTGGTGCCTCCGTTAGCGGTGATCATACAAATAACATCCCGCTGCGCGTCTGTTTTGCCAGGGCCGGGTTGATAACCCATATAGACACTCAGCGCATCATTCACCCCCAGACCAGGCCGTTCTCCGATCAAGATGATGACAACATCCGCACCGATCACTTCGTTGATGTCATTCATCAGTCCGACCCGGGCATTCTTGACGAAGAAGGGTGTGCCGATGCTGATGTTGGCAGCTTTCAAACCCTGTTCAATCACCGGGTAGATGGAGGCCAGGTTGTTGGTGATTGCAGCTGCACTTAGTCCATCGCCAACAACGATCTGGACATTCGGGTGCTTGAGGCAGCGCTCGGTCACAATTTTGCGGCTATCTTCGGATAGCTTGCGTCCCAGGTCAGGACGCAACAGATACTCCTGGCGATCTGTAGCCTGAGACTCTGTGGAGAAGAGGTTGAATTTCGCCAGAACTTCATCCGATACCGTGCCCATGATCGAATCCTGCGTGATGCCATGGTCGGCCTGGAACAACAACAGGGTATTGGTTTTGGGACGCGGGCCGGCTCGCCCAACGGCGATGCGCGATGTGGTCGCGGCGCGCAGGTTGCGCAGGCCTTCCGGGTCTAAGGGGTGTTCGACCTGTAACCTGAAGCGGGCTTCTCGTGTTGTCGGATCTGGCAGATCGATGTCTTTGCCATTTGTGCTCTGAACTGCATCGACTGTTCCGCTTTTGCCGTTTACCCCCTGCTTTTTCAGCTCAGATATGACCGCCTGGACAATTTTTTCAATATCTAGGGTTTCTGCTGTCATCGTTCAGTCTCCTTAGCGCTGCAGGAAGAAGGAAGCATCCCCGGCCTTTTCGGTCAGGACGCCATCCTTCATCAGGCCGATGTCAACCATCCAATTTTCAAATTCAGGGATGGGGTGCAGGCGCAGCAGCTGGCGCAGGCTGGCTGTGTCATGATAGCTGGTGCACTGGTAGCTCAACATGGGATCGTCACCCATTGGTACACCCATGAAGTAGTTGCAACCAGCAGCCGTCAGTAATACAGCCAGATTTTCAATGTCATTTTGATTGGCCCGGGCATGGTTTGTATAGCAGGCGTCACAGCCCATTGGGATCCCCGTCAACTTGCCCATAAAGTGGTCTTCCAGTCCGGCCCGGGTGATTTGAACGGAGTCGTACAGGTATTCCGGCCCGATGAAGCCGACGACCGTGTTGACCTGATAGGGCTTATACCGTTTGGCCATGCCATAGATGCGCGCTTCCATCACCAGCTGGTCAGCGCCATAATGCGCATCTGCAGAAAGCGCGGTCCCCTGACCTGTTTCAAAATACATGTAGTTCGGGCCTTGTGGCCCGCAATATATCTGCGCCATTGCGTAGGCTTCATCCATCAAGCCCACCGACACGCCAAAACCTGCATTGGCTTTTTCTGATCCAGCCAGGCTTTGAAAGACCAGCCCCAACGGGGCACCACGTTTCATGGCTTCCATTTGCGTGGTCACATGAGCCAGAACACAGTTTTGGGTGGGAATGTTCCATTTCTGGATGACATCGTAGGTCATGTCCAACAGGCGCATGACGCTTGCCAGTGAATCATCAACCGGATTGATGCCGATGACACTGTCACCTGATCCGAAACTCAATCCTTCGTAAATTTCAGCCCGGATGCCCTCCGGGGAGTCGGTCGGATGGTTAGGCTGGTTGCGCGAGGCCAGGGTGCCTGGCAAACCTGCCGTGTTGACACAGTGCGAAGTGACCGGGATTTTCTTGGCAGCATACATCAAGTCGAGATTCGACATGAGTTTTGTGACTGCTGCGATCATTTCTGCTGTGAGACCATTGCTTACCCGGCGAATCATTTCATCTGTGGTTTGATCGGAGAGCAGCCACTCGCGAAATTCGCCCACCGCCCAGCCTTTGATCTCCTGGTAGATGGTCTCATTCACCGCATCCTGAATCACGCGAGTGACTTCATCCTCCTCATAGGGCACGGCAGGATTCTGACGCAGGGTTTCCAACGTCATCTCTGCCAGCACATGTTTGGCTGCCATCCGTTCCGCGACGGAATTTGCTGCAATGCCGGCCTGACGATCACCGGATTTCTCTTCATTTGCTTTCGCGAGAACTTCTTTTACGCTGCCAAACTCGTATGTTTTTCCATAGAGTTTTTCCCGTAACAGCATACGAAAACCTCCTTGGGTTTTTCTCCCGTGGCTTTCTGACAATCAGTTATAGAAGATGAGCGTTTTAACCGATAGAGGCACCACACGACCACCAAGGATCGGCATACCTAGATCGATGAAGTCACCTTCATCCAAGCCAACCTGGTCAATCGCTACCACGGGCAATCCCGGGCTCATCGCTTTGATGGATTGGCCAAGTACCTGGGCGTAATCATGCTCGAGAATTAGGACAATTGGCGCAGAGGCATCCTTCCTGGCTCTGGCATATTGGAGAATTCCGGAGGCGAGGACCTGCAGAGCAGGGTAATCGATCTTCTCTGGGAAGTCGATGACCATGGCGATTTGTCCCTGGTCATCACTCGTCTCCCACCGCTGGGCTGCCAGGAAACACGCCTCACTGATATCAATCGAGGATTGAAGATTGGCAATGCGGGGTCGCACGACAGGCAGGTTTCTCAAAGGAAGCAGTTCTGTTTCTGCCCAGATTGTGCTGCCGCTCAGGGTGATCGTTTGACAGGCTGCACCCATCACAGTTGCACGCAGTGTCTCCTCTGGTTCCACCAGCTTGAAATGCTGAATGCGTGGGTTGACACGTAGCGCAGAAGCGAGTAATGGGCCAACATCATCGTGAATCAGCACATCGGAGAGTGTGTTGATCGGCACAGGATGGAAAAAGTAGGTTCCAACACCACCAGAGAACATGAGCACCCGTGATTGATTGGCATGCTTGAGCGGCGCAGAGAGATAGAATGCGCTGCTCAGGGAACTTTCCACACCCATCGCCAGATCTGCGACCAAGTCTGCCATGCAGGCGCAGAAAGCTTCCAGCACCTGCATGTCAACCTGGCGTCCAACCTGGATCGGGAGATTGAGTGCTTCGATGATCTTTTTGCCTGGTGGGGGAATGTGACGCACAATCCCGGATGTTCTTTCGATGACCAGTTGCCGTCCGCCAACAGCCATAGCCGATGCGGACAGGAATTCTCCTGAGCGGAAGATGACTGCGTTAGCCGTTCCGCCGCCGATATCGATATGCGTGACCTGCGCGAAGTGAACGGAAGAATAGGACGCTGCCCCTGAACCTTTTCCGGCGATGATCGATTCAACATTTGGCCCTGCCACGGTGACGACAAAATCACCTGCCAGGTCCGATATGGCCTGGAGAATGGCATCTGCATTTTGGGTCCTGGCGATTTCACCTGTCACAATGACCGCACCTGTTTCCACCTGCGATGGAGCGATTCCCGCGCTACGGTATTCCTGCCGGATGATTGCTTTCAATGCTTCTGCATTGACTTCATCCGGTGAGGTAAGAGGGGTGAAATAGATGGGGCTTTTGTAAAGGATTGATTTTGCTTCGACCTGAATGCGCGGCACCTGCCCGGGTCGCGCCACATCCTGGAGGACAAGGCGAGAAAAGACGACCTGGGTGGTGGTTGTTCCGACATCGATGCCAACACTGAGAAGTTGGCGCAGGGCTTGTCCCATTAAGAGCCGTTATCCTTCGGTATTCTTGATGTTGTCGGTGGGTAGGATACTCTCCACATCGCTGTGTGGGCGGGGGATCACATGTACGCTGACCAG
>JACRAG010000556.1 GCA_016213455.1 Anaerolineae bacterium
AAGGTCCGTACAGTTCCAGCTCTTCCGGCAGCAAGCCCAACTCTGCCGCCACCTCGGTGATCGGTTTCATCACCGCCGCCTGGGCGATGTCTAAATCGGATGGGACCGGGGTTTTCCTGGCAAGCGGGATTGCCCGGAATGCGGGTCGAGAATTCGCAGTACCCATGGTTTGTTACTCTCCTATTTGGTTCTCTTATGGCTGTAGCTTGATTGTCCAGACGGTAAAAGGGCATCGAATTGTCTGACAACGATATTATAACGAATTTCAAAAATAATTGTACCTGCCAACCGGTACCATTTAGAACCTATCCGAAAATAAACAACATTTCCCATCACCCTTCACCTGGGCGGAACTGGGATGGGGAAAAAGAAATTTCGGGGCGATTCTTAACGGCAATCGAGCAAATCAAGGCAGATCTTTCAACTCCGCCGGCAATGGAGCACCGTTCAACCAGGCTTCCAAAGCCCGGTTGAACAAATCCGGAACAGTCAGCGCCCAGTTGTGTTCTTCTGCCAGTTTGGATTTTGGTCCCATCGTGAGCAGCGCACCGCGCGCATTAGGCAATACCTTGACCAGGTCGTGCGCCGATGCACGCATGGCTGCATACTCCTTTGCGCCGGCAATCACCAGCGCCCGCGCCTGGCAGGCTGCCAACCCTGGCGGCATGCGATAGTGCAGACCCGCATACAACATCTCAACAAATTCTTCTTCGGTGGTTTCTTGAAAACTGCGCTTGAAGGGCTCAAACCAAACATCCGGCAAACCGGCTGAATAACGCATGTTCAACCTTACCCACCAATCCCAATTCTTCAACGGCGCCATGAACAAGCGATAGGACCAGGACAGCATCGCTCGGGATGACATGCCCCAGGTGGGCACAGGTTTTAACAGTGCGCTGGAGATGAAGGCTGACTCTGCCACCCCGGAATGGCGCGCCAGCAACTCCACTGCCACCTGCGCGCCTTCCGAGAGTCCGACCAGGTGAGCTTTACCACCGGCAGCTTCGGACTGGATCAATTCTGCAATCAAATCCGCCGCCTGGACATGACTGAATGGACCGGTCCGGCGGCTCAAGCCCAGCCCGGGCATATCCAACAGGAAGCAGCGGTAAGTGTGTGCCAGCCGCCGGGCCTGCTCGCGCCACATCCACCCGCCCACCCCGCCGCCATGCAGGAACACCACAGCAGGGGCTGTGTCAGGTCCGACTGTTTCGACAAAGAAATGGGGATGATGTGTCATGCGACCTCGGATCAAGGAAAAACGGCTGCCCAATGAAGCAGCCGTCCGGTTTTGAATAACCTGTGGGGCGGGTGGGACTTGAACCCACAAGACACTCCCGTGCCGGTGGATTTTAAGTCCACTGCGTCTGCCAGTTCCGCCACCGCCCCAGGTGCTTTTATTGTAACGCAGGATATGCCTGCGTCAAGGTAATAAAAGAAAAAAAGCAGATCATTCGATCTGCCCTTGAGTACATCATTTTTTGAAATCAGTCGCTTGCCGGCACCGGCTGACCTGCCAGGCCGACTTGCCGTCCACTCACCACACCGGCGCGTTGAGCCGCCAGTGAGTGCAGTCGGTCGATGCGGCGCTGCAAGTAGGGGGAGAAATAGCCCTTGTAACGCCGCTGCAGTTCTGGCAGCTTCCAATCTGCGCCGCTGATTTTTTTGCGGCAATTGGCCCGACCACAGTGACAATCAAACTCGTCGTAGTCGCTGCTGTCGCTCATCGCATAATCGAAACAGACTTCTTCATTCTGGTCGATGTCGCGCATGGCGATCAGCGCAATCTGCCCGCTCAAGCCGGCATTCGGGTCGCAGGAATGATTGAACATATCCGCATCATCCAATTTGCTGGACGGCACCAGATATACCCGTTCCTCAACCTGAATTCCATGCGTCGAGATCTCAGCAGGAATCTGTTCCAGTTCTTCTTCCGTCATGACGACCCCGCCCCAGACGGTTAACAACTCCCCAGAGTAGATCTTCTCGCGAGCAAAAACGCCGTAACCGCCTTTTTCGGGGCAGGTGCGAGATTCCAGTTTCGGGGAAAGATACGAATTTTTCGAACGATTGAGCATTCATACTCCAGGGCGTAAAATTTAGACCGTCAACGTTATCAGGTATTGAGGTTTTTTGCAAGGGTTTAATCGGACCAATTGGGGGAATCTTAACCTTCCAGTGGCTATGGTACAATTGCCTCCATGAGCGAACACCGCATCCCTCTGATCGACATATTTGGAGACAATTTCAGCATGGGCAGCCAGCTTGGTGAAGCCCGGCGCGATCAGGTGAAGCACAGCATCGACAATGCCCGCCGCCTGCTGGAAGACGCTCACGCCACCCTGCAACTTACCTGGGAATCGGCTGTAATACAAGCCAGGAAATACATCCCCTTCGCTGAAGAACGCTATCCGAAACTGCTGGAAGAAATGCGCGGCATCGCCGCCGGCGCCAACGTTTCCTTCGATGATGTGGCTGTCGTCAACGCCATGGAAGCCGTTACCATGGACGCACTGCATTTGACCAAATGCACCAGCATGGCATTGGCGCCTGAGCGCACCACCAATGGGCATGTGTATGTCGCGCACAATGAAGACTGGCTGCCCGAAGACGAACCGGACCTGGTCATCGTGCGCGCACGGCCCAAGGATGGCCCTGCCTTTCTGGCGATGACCTATGGCGCTTTACTCCCCAACATCGGGCTAAACGCCGACGGCATTGCGCAGTGCTGCGACTCGGTCTATCCCACCGATTCGCGCATCGGCACGCCCCGTCTGATCGTCTCTCGCGCTGTGTTTGATGCCCGCTCCCCCGCCGAAGCCATCCGCCGCACCCTCTCACCGCAGCGCGCCGCCGGCTACAACCACCTCATCGCGCATGAGAGCGGCGAGTTATACAACGTGGAAGTCTCTGCCCGGCGTTTTGCGGTTTTACCCAGCGAGAACGGCGTCATTGCGCACACCAATCATTATCTGCACCCCACCATGCAGGCCGTTGAATCGGAACCGGATGAGTTGATCGCCACACGTGTGCGCTATTTTCGCGCCATGCGCCTGTTGAGCCTGAATGAATGCCACAAGATGGACACGATTAAGGCCATTCAACGCGACCATGTCAACTATCAGGACTCCATTTGCAATCATGCCCAGGATGAGGCCGACCCGATGGACCGTGAAAAGACCATCACCGCACTGTTGATGGACCTGACCGAACGGCGTTTGTTTGCCACCTGGGGCAACCCCTGCGTAAACGAATACTACCAGTACGACTTATAAAATAAAATCGCGCCGGACCAACCGGCGCGACGCTTTTACTGCAGCTGAAACCCTACATCCAGCCAGCGCTGCTCGGGAATTTCCAGGTAAGCCAACGCGCTGGTCAACAAACCTGCAGCCCGTTCGCGCAGCCGCGTGCAATCTCCGGCTGGCGCATTTAGGTCTGTCTGTGCCGCTTCTCCCCGGAAGGTCCATGCCCGGCACATACCCCCGCACAGGTAACGTAGAGCGCACGTCCGGCAACCCCGGTTGCTATCCACCGTGGCACAACCCAGGCTCTTCCAGGCGGATGAGTTGAGCACCTCCGCCAGCCCATCCGGAACCAGCACATTTCCCAGTCGCCAGGCGGGAGCATGCCACGCGTAGCACGGATAAGCCGCACCGTCCGGCTCGATATACAGGTTCTGTCCCATGCCGCAGGAAGAAGCCGGCAAAAAGCCGTACGCCATGCGTTCCGCGGCGCTCAAACTGCTCCAGGCTGCCTCAGGAAGAAGATCCGGCATCGAATCCATTGCCCGACCCAGCGGCAGCACGGGACGAAAACGCACTCGCCGGACGCCCAGCGCATGGGCGACTTGCCGCACCTGCCTTCCCGGCTCGCCGCGCGCCGCCGGCAGCGGGAGCACAGCCGCCAGTGAAACCTCCGCCCGCCCTCGCAAGGCGGTCAGCCGGCGCACAGCCTCGACCGTGCGCGCATGACTGCCCTGTCCGCGGCGTGCGTCATGCGTCTGCTCATCACCATCCAGGCTGACCACCACCTCATCGGTTGCGTTGGCAACCAGGTCGAGGAGCGCATCGGAAGGATTGCCAGCCAGGGACGTGCGCAG
>JACRAG010000558.1 GCA_016213455.1 Anaerolineae bacterium
GCCGTCTTCAGCCCGGATGTGGCCCACAAGGGTGGCGTGGTCACCTTTACCCTGCTGGGAGTTCACCCGCATGATGTGGCGCAAATTGTGGACGGTGACGGTGTGGCTGTGCGCGCCGGACATCACTGCGCGATGCCGCTGCATGAGAAATTCCATTTGCCTGCGACGACCCGCGCGAGTTTTTATCTTTATTCGACAAAAGAAGAAATTGACCAATTGGCCCGCAGCCTCGAGCGGGTGGTCGGTCTGTTTGGATAGCCCATGGACGACTTATACCGCGAAGTAATCATAGAGCATTATAAAAATCCCGGTTACCGGGGCGAATTGGATCCGCATGATTTCAGCTTTGAAGACGAGAATCCATTATGCGGCGATCATTTGCGCATAGACATTCGCCTGGGTCCGGATGGTCGGGTTAGCGAAGCGGCTTTCAGCGGTCATGGCTGTGCCATCTCGCAGGCTTCTGCTGATCTCCTCCTGGAGAGCATCATCGGCAAGACGCTGGATGAAATCAAAGGATTAGCCAAGCAGGATGTGCTCGATTTGCTGGGGATCGATTTGGGTCCAGTCCGCTTGAAGTGTGCGCTCTTGTCCTTGAAAGTACTCAAGGGTGGGGTGTACGGTCTGGGTGGGGCGGTTGACCATGCTGCAGAGGATTACGAATGAGCGAGATCGAATACGTGCAGGTGGCGGAAGTTTCCGAGCTGCCCTCGGGCGAACGGCTATTTGTTGAGTTGGACGGCGACCCGGTGGTCATCTTCAACATCGGCGGCGATTACTTTGCCATCGGCGATGTTTGCACGCATGATGACGGTCCGCTGGGTGAAGGCGAACTGGATAATCACCATGTCATCTGCCCCCGGCATGGCGCGCGGTTTGATATCCGCGATGGGAAAGCCTTAACCCTCCCAGCGGTGGCTCCCACTACCTCCTACCCGGTCAGGGTGCGGGACGGTTGGATAGAAATTGGCATATAAGAAAATCGAGCGGATCAACCGCTCGATTTTTATTAATCACAGGCCGAAAGCATTTCCTTACAGCCAAATTCCCCGATAATGCGGAGAATATCAAACCCTTCTGCGTAGGGTCGTTCGGCTATTGCCCCGTTGCGAATCAATGTCGCACGGGTGATCTGGCTCTCGAAGTAATACTTCGATTCGTAGGTTTTGTATTGGGACAAAGCGGCGATCTTCTTGTCCACATCTTCTTCGCTGACCTCGACCAGGAAATTCGGAAAAAATCCGTAGCTTGAGCGTATCACGTCGAAGCCGAGGACGGTTTTTCCGCGGAACGCGCGCAATCCTTCTTCGGTTACGGTGGCGTGATCCTGATGAATGTCGGCTTTGGTGTGCAGGAATACGATATCCGGCTGGAACGTATGGTTGAGCTGGATCATGTATTCCAATATTTCCTGGCGCGCCTGGGGAAAGCGGCGGGTTTCAAAGGGACCCAGTCGCACTTTTTCTTTGGGCACGCCGAGAACCTGCATGGATTGGTAATGTTCTTCCACCAGGTTCTTCAGCGCCGGATTCTTTTGGTTGTCAGAAAGCGTCACGCACAACACATCCGTGTGTGGCGCAATCGCAGAGAGAAGCGCACCACAACCGATTTCAATGTCATCGGGATGGGCGCCGATCAGGCACACGCGTTTACCGTAGAAAAGCAGGTTGTTGGGCATGGTAGGAATGCGGCTAACTATTTCGTGGCGACAAAACCACCCACAACTTTGGTCATAACCAGCTTGCCTTCTTTTGCCAGTCGCTTTTCCGCGACCGTTTGAATTTGCTTCATGATCAGTTCGAAGTCCTCTTTGGTTTGGAAAAAGCTGTTCCACAACTTGCGGTCTTCGGCGAGAGAGGCACGGGTGTAGGCGACGAAGGGTTCCACGGACTCGAAAGCGAGGGGGATCTCGAAAATGAATGTCTCCACGGAGGAGAAGGTTTTTTCAATGGCGCCGTAAATTTCAGTAGAATAGCGCGAGCTGCCGGGCATTGGGGGAATGGTTTTCCCGGTCGCTTCACGGATGATGTCATAGAAAAGCTGCTTGTTGGTGGGCATGGGCCCGGTGGTGAAGAGGCGACCGCCCGGTTTGATGACCCGGTGCATTTCACGTATGGTGAAAGGAATATCCTCAGCATAGTAAATGGCAAAGCAGCAAGATGAGAGATCGTATTGGTCGGAAGGAAGCGGGAACGGCTGATTGAAATTCAATTCGATGAATTTCATCGGCGAACCAATCTTTTGGTTGGCTTCAATGGCCTGATTCAACAGATCCTGGTTCACATCGCCACCGGTGATGTCGGCCTGCCCATTAAGGTGATGGTAGAACGAGAAGCATTGTTTGCCTGATCCACAGGCGACATCCAGAATGCGGGTGCCGGGCTGGGGTTTGAGCACATCCAGCATCCACTCGTCGATGTTGCGGGCGCCGAATTTGGAATGGATGTCGATGCGGGTCTGCAGGTCGTTGGTTGTTTCGCGATACTCAATTTTCATGGTTTCATCCTGTTGGTTGGGTGAATCAAGTCGGGTAAAGTATACCGGAGAATGGCTCCGGGAGGCAGATTAACAGATGCGCGGCAGCATTTCGCTGGCGAGCATATCGACGATGCGGGTGCCGCCGATCCAGGTGCGGACGGTCACGCGCCCGGGGTTGCCATCTGCCACTATGCCGATCTTCGCAGCCAGGCGTCCATAAGGATGGTTGCGCATGGCTTCCAGTGCGGCTTCCGCTTCATCGGGCGGGGTGATGACGATGACTTTGCCTTCGTTGGCGACATAGATGGGATCAAACCCCAACATTTCGCAGGCCGATTGTACCGATGGGTTGACCGGGATGGCTGTCTCGGTTAACTGGATGTTGACTCTGGATTGACGGGCAATTTCGACCAGTGTGGTTGCCAGTCCACCGCGAGTGGGGTCACGTAAAACATGCGTGTGAGGGGCAGCTTGTAAAACGGAGTGAATGAGGTGGTTGAGAGGAGCCACATCGGACTGGATGTCGCTGCTCAACCCCAATTCACCACGGGCTGTGAGAACCGCCATGCCGTGGTCTCCTATCGTGCCAGAGACAAGCACATGATCGCCCGGTTGGGCTTTGGCGCCGCCAATCTCCACGCCGTCGGTGATCCATCCGATGCCGGTGGTATTGATAAAGAGGCCGTCCACTTTTCCACGTTCGGCCACCTTGGTATCGCCGGCGATAAACCGCACACCGGCTTCTTCGGCTGCAGCATGCATGGATTGTAAAACGCGCAGCAGGGTTTCGGCTGGCAGACCTTCTTCCAAGATAAAACCAGCAGTGAGGAATTGCGGCCTGGCTCCCGACATGGCAACATCATTCACGGTTCCACAAACTGCGAGCTTGCCAATATCACCGCCCGGGAAAAAGAGCGGGGTGACGATGTGGGAGTCCGTGGATACAGCGATGCGCCCCGAGGTTGGATGAGCGGTAACAGCGAAATCATCGCCGGCAGCCAGTTCCGGGCTGGTGAGGAACGGCGCGAAAATGCGCTGGATCAACTCGTGGGTCATGCGC
>JACRAG010000559.1 GCA_016213455.1 Anaerolineae bacterium
ATATTTTAATAACCTTGTTCTTTCACAATGGGGTTGACTTTGAGAAAGCCATAAAACGCGCTATAGACAAAATTCCACCGACTTGCTGGATGTTGTATAATGAAATATCCTTTTTCCTGAGGGTCGCCCGAATGCCAGAAAATTACTTTGCCACAAGGATGGAGGGACTGAAGCCCTCCGCAATCCGTAAATTCTTCGATATCGCCGCCACCATGCAGGATGTAATCTCCCTGGGCATTGGCGAACCGGATTTTGACACCCCCGCGCCGATCGTGCAAGCCGGCGTGCAGTCCTTGCTCGCCGGGCAGACCCACTACACCTCCAACGTCGGCATCCTGCAGCTGCGCCAGGCGCTGGCTGCCCATTTGCAGCGCCTGTACGGCGTAGCTTACGCCGCGGACGAAATCGTCATCACCGTCGGAGGCTCCGAGGCGCTCTACCTGGCTGCTACCGCTTTCGTCAACCCCGGTGACGAGGTGATCATCCCCACCCCGTGCTTCGTCTCCTACCAGGCGCAGGTGCACCTGGCAGGCGGCATTCCGGTGGAAGTGGCCTGCAAGATGGAGAACAACTTCGAGGTCGACCCGCGCGACGTGGAAGCCGCCATCACCCCACGCACCAAAGCCATTTTACTGGGCTTCCCCTCCAACCCCACTGGAGCTGTGGCGCGCCGCGAAACCCTGATGGAGATCGCCCGCCTGGCCGAACAGCACGACCTGCTGGTTTTTTCGGATGAAATCTACGACCGCCTGGTATATGGCGGCAGCCATGTGTGCTTCCCGGCCCTGCCCAACATGGCCAAACGCACCATTCTGCTGGGCGGCTTCTCCAAAGATTACGCCATGACCGGCTGGCGCATCGGCTATGCCGCCGCCCCTGCCGAACTGCTCAAGGGCATGCTGCGCATCCACCAGTACACGGTGATGTGCGCCTCCACCACCGCCCAGGTGGCTGCCACCGAAGCCCTGCTGCACGGCGATGAACACGTCCGGCAGATGGTAGCCGAGTATGACCGCCGGCGCAAGCTGATCGTCGCCGGTCTCAACCAGATCGGTCTGCCCACCTTCGAGCCGCGCGGCGCGTTCTACGCCTTCCCCAAAGTCTCGGACACCGGTCTGACCGACGAAGAGTTTGCCTCGCGCCTGCTGGTGGAGGAAAAAGTCGCAGCCATTCCGGGCAACGGCTTTGGCGCCGGCGGCGAAGGTCACCTGCGCTGCTCCTACGCCACCGCCTACGAGAAGATCGAGGAAGCCCTGCGGCGCATCGAGCGCTTTGTCAACCGGTTGTAAAAGATCGAATGGATGTACCCGGGCCTTGATCGTTGCTTCATGACGATCAAGGCTTTTTTGTATTTCTGGAGTGAATGACCGGCTGTTTTGGTAAACGGCAGCGACGACCCGCTTCAGAAGAAGTTGGCGCCTGCAAACCTCTCCGTACCGCGACGGGACCTGGTGAACATACCCTGACTCCACGGTTGTTCGCAAAGTAGTTTGACAATCTTGGGGCGGCGGCGAAGCCGCGGGGGTGGATTAAGGGCTAATCGCAGACTTTGCGAATAGCCCTGTTCCCTGACTCTTGAGAATCTCAGATTAAACGGACAATTTAGAGTAAAATAACAGAGCAATGGATACCAGTGCCCTGACCCGCGAACAATTGGAAGATCGACTGGTTGCGCTGCACCGCGCCAGCCTGGAACTTGTTCAGGAGATCTCCCCCGAAGTGCTCATGGAGCGCATCGCCGCGCTGGCATTAGAGCAGGTCGGCGCGCGCTATTGCGCCGTGGGCATGCTGGACGCGGAAGGCCGCCTGGAAAAATTCATCCCGGTTGGCATGACTTCCGCCGAAATCCGGCGCATGCCTCACCCGCCGCGCGGCGCAGGCCTGATCGGCGAGCTGATGCACAACCCGGGCGCCATTCGCGTGCCCGACATCGCCAGCCACCCGCGCTCGGCAGGTTTTCCCGCCCATCACCCCGCCATGTCTTCCTTCCTCGGCGTGCCCATCCGGCGCGGCGAGATGCAGCTCGGTCAGATCTACCTGACCAATAAAATCAACGGGCCCGAGTTCACCCTGGACGACCAGGTGGTGATCGAGATGCTCGCCTCCTATGCCGCCGTGGCGCTGTCCAATGCCCGCCTGGTGCAGCAACTCACCGAGCGAGACGCCGAACTCACCCGCCGCAATGAGAACCTGGCCCTGCTTAACGACATGGCCTCCACGCTGGCTGCCCCGGTCGAGTTTGACATCGTGCTCGAGCGCGCCCTGACGCAGATCATCGAGTACTTGAAGCTGGAAGTGGGTGAAATATACCTGCGCGAGGAAGACGGCAAGCATCTCCTGCTCAATCTGCACCGCGGCGACATGGTCGAACAGCTGTGGGCTTCCACCCGCTACCGCTTTGGCGAAGGGCCGGTGGGCCAGGCTGCCGTCACCGGGCAAACCGTGATGCTGGATGTGGCCGACCTGCGCGAGAACCCCAACGGAAACACCGCACTGCTCAATCCACTGGTGATCGAAAAACCCATCCGCCAGGTGGCCTGTTTTCCGCTCAACGGCCCCAGCAGCGTGTACGGCGTGCTGTGCGTTGCCACCAACTGCGACTCTTCTTTAAACGAGTTGGAGATGCAGTTCCTCTCCGCCATCAGCTTCTGGGTGGGAACCGCGGTGGAAAACATGCACCTCAACGTGCAGCAGCGCCGCCTGGCGGTGCTGGAAGAGCGCGAACGCATCGGCATGGACCTGCACGACGGCATCATCCAGGATATCTACGCCGTCGGGTTGACCCTGGAACATGCCCGCCTGCTGCTGGGAGATGATCCCGGCGCTGCCCGCCAGCGCATCGACCAGGCCATCAACGACCTGAACAGCACCATCCGCGACATCCGCGCGTATATCCTGGATCTGCGTCCGCGCAAGCTGCACGAAGAAAACCTGATGGACGGCCTGCGCCGCCTGGTGGCCGAGTTCCGCGCCAACACGCTGGTCGAGGTCAACCTCAAAGGCCCCGCCAAAGAGGATCTCAACATCCCCGCGTCGGTGGCGCTGGCTCTTTTCCACATCTGCCAGGAAGCGCTGGCCAACATCGCCAAACATGCGCGCGCGCGGCATGTGGAATTGAGCCTGTGGACGGTCAGCGAGCGCGTTTTGCTCGAGATCAGCGACGATGGGCGCGGCTTCGACACCGCCAACATGCAGCTTTCTCTGGGCCACGGCCTGGCCAACATGCAAACCCGCGCGCACAACGCGGGCGGCGACATCGAATTCACCTCCGAGCCTGGCGCCGGGACCACCATCCTGGTCTGGCTGCCGGTCAACAACCCCTGAAATGAGCACATCCTCCACCCCCGAAGCCCGCGCGCGCGCCGTGCAGGGCATGTTCACCACCATCGCGCCGCGCTACGACCTGATGAACCGCCTGATGACCGCCGGCATGGATACCGCCTGGCGGCGCAACGTCATCCGCCGCGCACAGATCGTCCCTGGCAGCCGCCTGCTGGACCTGGGCGCCGGCACCGGTGACCTGGCCCGCGAAGCGCTGCGCCAGCAGCCCGCCTGCCGCGTGCTGGCTGCCGACTTCACCCTGGCGATGATGCAGGTGGGCAAAGCCAGCTACCCGGCGCCTTCCGATTGGTCCGGCGCAGATGCGCTGAACCTGCCCTTCCCTGACGACAGCTTTGACGCACTGGTCTCCGGCTTTTTGCTGCGCAATGTCACCGACCTGGAGCGCGCGCTGCGCGAGCAGTGGCGCGTGCTGCGCCCCGGCGGGCGTTTTGTTGCGCTGGATACCACCCGCCCGCG
>JACRAG010000571.1 GCA_016213455.1 Anaerolineae bacterium
CACCGGTGAGGGTGTGGAAGCCTGGACGGACTGGTTACTCTCACGCGTCAAGAAAAAGATTTGATGGACGGAGCGAAAAAGAGCGGACTTCGCATCCATGTCACCGGGATCGTTCAGGGTGTCGGATTCCGCCCGTATGTATTTAACCTGGCAGAAAAAGCCAGTCTGACGGGCTGGGTGCAAAATACTTCCTCGGGTGTATATATTCAAGCTTTCGGCCTGGAAGAGGCCTTACAGGGCTTCTCAGAGGCCCTACGAGACAATCCACCACCGTTGGCACGCATCGATCAATTTATCAGCGAAACCATTCCCTTCGAACCCTTCACCGGTTTTTCAATTGCACACTCCGAGGGTCAACCCGGCGATTTCATTCCCGTCTCTCCCGACATGACCCTCTGCGACGATTGCCGGCGCGAGCTGTTTGAACCATCCAATCGCAGGTATCGCTACCCATTCATCAATTGCACCAACTGTGGTCCAAGGTTTACGATCATCCGCGATATTCCGTATGACCGTCCCAACACGACCATGGTGGATTTCCCACTTTGTCCCAGCTGTTCCGCCGAATATCACGATCCGCGCGACCGCCGCTTTCATGCTCAACCAGTAGCCTGTGAAACCTGCGGTCCCCACCTCAGCTTAATCGTTGCCGGTGAAAACACACACACTGGCGAAGCGGCGTTGACAAATGCCCGCAGATTGATCAAAGCCGGCAAGATCGTGGCGATTAAAGGCTTGGGCGGTTTTCACCTGGCCTGTGATGCCGCCAATGCAGAGGCCGTGAAGGAACTTCGCAGCAGAAAGAAACGCAGCGATAAACCTTTCGCCTTGATGGCTTTCGATCTTGACGCCATTCGACGTCACTGTATCGTTTCACCCGCCGAAGCAGAAGCCCTGTTATCGCGTGAGCGCCCGGTTGTACTCCTCGAAAAGCTGCCCGACTCACCGCTTGCCAGCCAAGCCATCGCCCCTGGCGTATCCACACTGGGGATCATGCTGGCTTACACACCGCTCCATCTGCTTTTATTGGAACCGGAAGAGGGTTATCCTGATCTGCTGGTGATGACCAGCGGTAATCTGAGCGATGAACCCATTGCGTATCAGGACGAGGATGCAGCCAGCCGGTTGAATCAAATTGCCGATGCATATCTGACGCATAACCGGCCCATTCACATGCGAATCGATGATTCCGTGGTAACAACATTCCGAAACAAACCGTATTTTTTCCGGCGTGCGCGGGGTTATGCACCTGATCCACTACGGTTAAAATGGGAGCTTCCGGAAATTCTCGCAGCCGGTGCGGAATTAAAAAACACATTCTGCCTCACGCGCGATCATTATGCTTTCCTCAGCCATCACATCGGCGACATGGAAAATGTGGAAACCTACACGTCTTTTGAAGAAGGCGTCCAGCATTACCAGAATTTGTTCCGCGTTTCCCCTGCGCTCATCGCCTGTGACCTCCACCCCAATTACCTGGCTACCCGGTACGCTGAGGCGCGCGCCAAAGACGAAGGACTGCCAATTGTCCACGTCCAGCACCACCACGCCCACATTGTTGCCTGTTTGGGCGAACAGGATTGGGATCCCCAACAACCGGTGATCGGTCTCAGCTTCGACGGCACCGGTTACGGCACAGACGGCGCCATCTGGGGTGGCGAAGCACTCATTTGTGACTACGCGAAGTTCGAGCGCGCTTTTCACCTGGCTTATGTCCCTCAGCCCGGTGGCGATGCTGCCACGCGCAAACCGGCTCGCATGGCATTGGCTCATCTGTGGGCAGCAGGATTGTCCTGGGACGCCGAAATTCCTTCCGTCCAGGCCTTGTGCGAAGAAGAACGCACCGTGCTTCACAGCCAATTGACCCGCAGAATCAATGTGCCTTCCACATCCAGCATGGGGCGCCTGCTTGACGCGGCAGCCTCCATGATTGGTGTTCGCCATTCGGTGACCTATGAGGGTCAGGCAGCCATCGAGATGGAAGCCATCGCCGACAAAAGCGAGCCCGCATATTATCCGTTGACGATTTCCAACGGTGAAATCCAATTGACCGACTTTTGGAGCTCCCTGCTCGCCGACTGGTCCAATGGCGCCCCCAAGCCAATCCTGGCGGCTCGAATTCACAACAGTGTTGCCCAGGTCTGCCTGCAGATTTGTGTGAACCTGCGACAAACCAGGGACATCAATACAGTGGCGCTCAGTGGTGGTGTGTGGCAAAACCTGTACTTGCTCGAAGCTGCAACCAGATTGCTTGAGCAGGCGAATTTTCAGGTGCTTCACCATCACAATATTCCGACCAATGATGGCGGAATTGCGCTTGGACAGGCGCTGGTAGCGGCTGCACTCAATGGTAAAATTGGTGGATAAATTGACGTTACTGATCAAAGAATAAGGAGACATCTTATGTGTCTTGGAGTACCTGGAAAAATTATCGAAATTAACGATAGCGCTGGAATTCGCATGGGAAAAATCGATTTCGGCGGTGTGGTTCGCGAAGCCTGTCTCGAGGCATTGCCGGATGCCAAAATCGGTGACTACACCATCGTTCACGCAGGATTTGGATTGAACATCCTGAGCGAAGAAGAAGCCAACGAAACCCTGAGCCTGCTGCGGGAAATGTCGCTGTTGGACGAGGAGCTTGGCCCAGAGGCCAGCGCTCAAATGGGTTGAACCATGGCACGCTTCATCGATGAATTTCGTGACGCAGATCTCGTCAAAGGCGTCATCCAACAGATCCGCAAGACCATCACCCAACCCTGGGTGCTGATGGAAATTTGTGGCGGTCAAACCCACGCCATCATGCGCTATGGTATTGACGAGCTTCTCCCACCTGAAATCGAATTGGTACATGGTCCCGGCTGCCCGGTATGCGTGACACCGTTGGACCAGATCGATCGCGCCCTGGAAATTGCGTCGCAACCCAATGTCATCTTCACCTCCTTCGGAGATATGCTGCGTGTGCCCGGCTCCCAAAAGGACCTTTTCCACATTCGAGCCAATGGCGGAAAAGTGCAGGTGGTGTATGCGCCCCTGGACGCAGTCCGCATTGCCCAAGAAAATCCCGACAAACAGGTGGTCTTCTTTGCCATTGGTTTTGAAACCACTGCGCCTGCCAATGCCGCAGCCATCTTGCAAGCCAAAGCGTTGGGGTTGAAGAATTTCTCCGTGCTGGTCTCCGAAGTACGCGTACCGCCCGCCATGCATGCCATCCTCAGCGCACCCGCCAACCGGGTGCAGGGGTTCCTCGCCGCCGGGCATGTTTGCACCATCATGGGATATTGGGAATATGAACCCATTGCTGCCCAGTACAACATCCCCATCGTGGTGACCGG
>JACRAG010000575.1 GCA_016213455.1 Anaerolineae bacterium
CTTGTTGTTTTCTTTGGGGATTCGAGAGCATCCAACTGGTCAACACCTGCTGACAAGCAGTATGAGTTTCTAAACCGTGGGATTGGTGCCCAAACAACGATCCAGGTTCTTGAGCGTTTTGATGCCCATGTAAAGCCTCTTATGCCTAAAGTCATCGTTATCCAGGTAGGTATCAATGACTTAAAAACGATCCCTTTGTTTCCAGAGGATAGAGAAACGATCGTGATCAATTGTGAAAGAAATATTCAGCGCATAGTTGATAAGTCTCTGGACTTGGGCGCAACAGTCATTCTGACGACCATTTTCCCGATTGGTGATGTGCCGATCGAACGAAGACCCTTTTGGTCGAATGAAGTAGAAAAATCTATAGATGAGGTAAATACCTATATTCGTTCTTTGGCAAAAGACAAAGTTATTATTTTGGATGCTTACTCAGTTTTGTTAGGTGAAAAAGGAAGGATACAGCCTGAATATAGCTATGACTTATTGCATCTTACAGATGCAGGCTATCTCAGGCTCAATGAGGAACTGGTTCCATTACTTCAAGATGTTAAGTAATACAGAGGAATATTCACTGTCTGAGCATTTACCTTTTAAGAGTAAGCGCCCAAACCATCTGATTTTGATGAATTCAACCATGATGTTGACAAGTAGAACAAATTTCCATTTGTGGTAAGATAAATCCAGGAGGAGTAAAACATGGAAGTTGGCATGGTAAAACGGGTTGATATCGACCAGGAGATGCAGCAAGCCTACCTGGATTATGCGATGAGCGTGATTGTGGCGCGGGCGCTGCCGGATGCGCGGGATGGCTTGAAGCCTGTTCAGCGGCGTATTCTGTACGCCATGTATGACATGAACCTGGGCGCCAATTCGGCCTTCAAGAAATCTGCGCGTGTGGTTGGTGAGGTGCTGGGCAAATACCACCCTCACGGCGATGTGGCAGTCTATGAAGCCATGGCGCGCCTGGCGCAAGATTTTTCGATGCGTTATACGTTGGTGGATGGGCAAGGTAACTTTGGTTCCATTGACGGCGATCCTCCGGCCGCCATGCGCTACACCGAAGCCCGCCTGGCCCGTTTTGCCACCGATATGTTGGATCAGATCGACCGCAACACGGTCGATTTTTCGGATAACTTTGACGGCACCCTGCGCGAGCCGGAAGTTCTGCCTGCTGCGCTGCCCAACCTGTTGGTCAATGGCGCGACCGGTATCGCGGTCGGCATGGCGACCAGCATCCCCCCGCACAACCTGAGTGAAGTGATCGATGCACTCACGTATATGCTGGAGAATTGGGACGGTCTGGATGATGTGGGCGTGCCAGATTTGATGCGCTTCATCAAAGGCCCCGATTTTCCCACCGGGGGCATAATTCTACAAGAAGGCCCCGAATCGGCCCTGCTGACCGCCTACGGCAGCGGTAAGGGGCGGATTACCGTGCGCGGGCGCGTGCACAGCGAGGATATGGGGCGCGGACGGGTGCGCCTGATCATCACGGAGCTGCCTTACCAGACCAACAAGACCACATTGATTGAACGGATCGCCGATTTGGTGCGCGAAGGCGACCTGGATGGCATCGCGGACTTGCGAGACGAGTCGGACCGCCAGGGTATGCGCATCGTGATCGAATTGAAGCAGGGGGCGGAGATGGAGACGACGCTGCGGGCGTTGTATCACCGCACCCCGTTGCAGTCCACTTTTGGGATCACTCTGCTGGCGCTGGTGGATAATGAACCGCGCCTGTTGAACCTGAAGCAGGCGCTGCGCGTCTTCCTGGAACACCGCGTGGTGATTGTGCGCCGGCGGAGCGAATATGACCTGGCGAAGGCGTTGAGCCGCCAGCATATCCTGGAAGGGCTGCGCGTTGCGCTGAAGAATCTGGATGAAATCATCGCCCTGATCCGCAACGCGCCCGATGTGGAACAGGCACGTGAGCGGTTGATGAAACGCTACAAATTGAGTGAGATCCAGGCGCAGGCCATTCTCGATATGCAGCTGCGCCGCCTGGCGTCGCTGGAGCGCAAGAAAATCGAGGAAGAATACAAAGAGGTCACCGCGACGATCAAAGATTTGGAAGCGTTGTTGAAATCACCCCGCCGGATGCGCCAGGTGGTGGAAGATGAATTGAAAGCCATGCGCGAGACGTATGGCGACCGCCGGCGTACCCAGATCGTCTCTTTGAAAGAGGGCGACTCCTCGAAGAGCCTGCTGACCACAACCGATCTTACCCCGGCTGAGGTGGTGTGGGTGGGGGTGACGGCGGATGGCAGGGTTGGTCGAACACATGGCGAACAGCCCCTGGCGCAGACGCCGCGCTTCCTGGCGAAAGTTTCTACACACGATACCTTATACCTGGTATCGACCCAGGGGCAGGCTGCAGCCGTCGCGGCACACACCCTTCCGGAAGTGGAGTCGTTTGACAGCGGCGCACCGCTGCATAAAGCCAGCGCGTTATCGGAAGGAGATCGTCTGGCGATCCTGTTCCATTTACCGTCTGCGACCAAGGAAGAAGGCGAGCGTTTCATCCTGACTGCGACGCGCCAGGGCATGTTGAAGAAGTCGCCGGTGAGTGAGTTGCCGGGACCGTCTGCGCAGCGTTTCATCCTGGTGAAAGTAAACCCGGAAGATGAACTGATGGGGCTGGCAGTTACGGATGGCAAGTCAGAGATCGGGCTGGTGTCTGCGCAGGGCATGGCGATCCGCTTCACTGAAGATGATGTACGCCCGATGGGCCTGGTGGCAGCGGGTGTGATGGGGATGAAATTGGGTGAAGGTGATGCCATTGCCGGTCTGGTAGCCTGGCAGGACAAGGCTGAACTGGCGTTGATCGCGTCGGACGGCAGTGGTTTGCGCATAGCCGAGAAAGACTTCCCGAAACAGGGGCGTTATGGACAGGGCGTGATCGGTGCGCGGGTGCCCAAGGGTACGGAGATTGTCGGTGCTGTATTTGGCGGCGCAAAGAGCGCTGTGCTGGTGCATTTCCAGCGCGGTGAACCGCGCCGGGTTAAGTTTGGCGATTTCCCATTGCTGAAACGCGGTGGAAAACCGGCGACTGTGGTGAGTGTGCGCGGCGTGGGTGAAGTGGTGGCGATGGGCAGCGCGGATGCCGGAGAGGGCAAGGCCCCGGTAAAACCCGTCCAAAGCACATTGCCTGGCGCGGATGCCAAACCCAAAAAAGGCGCCGCAGCCAAAAAAGAAGCAGCTGCGCCCGTGAAACCGGTAGTAAAACCATCGGGGAAGGCGAAACCTGCCACAGCCGCGCCAGAAAGGCCTGCCCGTGGGGCGGGTAAGCCGGGTGCTTCGCAAAGCGCGCCTGCGCCATCCAGGAAAACCACTGCCGCGGCGCAGCAACCTGCCACTGCGAGTGGCAAGAAACCATCCAAACCCACTACGGCTGAAAGCGCGCCGTCCAAACCGGCTGCTCGCCGGAAATCGACTGCGGAGAGCGCTGCGCCTCAAGCGCCGGAGGAGAAAACCACGCGCGCCAGGAAAACCGGCACGCCTGCCGTAACCGAGAAGCCGGTCGATGCCCCCTCGTCTTCCCGTGGAAAGAAGTCTCCAGGAGTTGCGCAGCCTGCACCCGAGCCGCCTGCCGCGGCAAAACGCAAGGGCGGCGGCGCAAGCGAACCGCCCACCGAGCAGCAGATTCTGCCCGGGTTGGAGCCGCCCAAACCACGCAAGAAGAAATGATGAAAGACTGAGTTTAAAAGACTGGGCTGACAGTGAACGTCAGCCCAGTCTTTTAATTCCGGCAGGTAAGGTCAATGTCGCTGTCTTCTGCCGATGAGGATGAGCAATATGGCGCCCAGGATGGTGAATGAACCGACCAGGATGAACGCATCCCGCCAGAAGGGTATCGGGAAGAGGCGAATGAGCGAGTCGGAGTAAAGGAAAATCCAGGTGCTGCCTTCGAAAAACAGGCGGTGGAACAGGGTGAACAGCCCATTGAAACTGACCGCGACTGCCGCCAGCATGATCACAATGAATCCGATTGTCCAGACTCCACCCCGGCCCAGCGCCACCAACAAATCCTTCAACCAGCCGCGCCGCCAGGCAAAAGCAAAGGTGACCAGGTAAACGCCCACGAGGATGGTCCAGGCGGAGATCATGCGCTGCACCAGGTTCTTGACATCCAGCATGTGGGACAGTTCACGCTCATTGTAGAGCGGCATGCCATCCGGCAATCGCTGATCTGCCAGCCACTGCAGCGGCTCATCGTTGACCAGGTAATCGATGCTCACCTGTGAGTACTTCAGCCGGTCTTCGAGGGTGAACCCGTAGGGGTCAGCCGGAAAATATGGCATGCGGTATTCGATTTGCGCGTAAACCGGGGTTATCAACAGGCGAATGGAGGTCATCAGCAGCAGAAACGGGACGCTGAGCGAAATGAGAATCAGGCCAAACGAACGAGTAAAGGACTTCACTGCAGCACCTCCGTCTGACCGGTGATGAGAAAACGGAGCACCATGTTGTTGGTGATCCATTCAATGGGCGCGCGGTCGTCGGTAAAGACCAGACCGCCGCGCGGCGCAACCTGGACATTTTGCAGGATCACCTGCAGCGGGTAAACCAGCAGCGGGTCGGCATCGCCGCGCTGCATGAGGTGGAGTAGATTGGCGTCCACATTGCCGATGTCGGTGGGCTGTTTGGTGGCGTAGATGATGGAGTTGAAGGTTTCAGGCAGGTCCACCACATAAACGGATGGGAAGATCGCGTAGAGCGTGGCGCTCATGGCTTCGATCAGGCTGCGGTCGTTGGGCGCACGCCCCACGTTGATGGTCACCACCCCGTCTGGGGTCAGGTGATCGTACACCTGCTGAAAGAATTCGCGCGTGGTCAGGTGCCAGGGGATGTAAGGTGGGCGGTAGGCGTCGATGCTGATCACCTGGTAGCTGCGCGGGCTGTGGGCCAGCCCGTAGCGGCCGTCCTGCACGTACACCGACAGGTTGGGCAGCTCCATGCCAAAATATTCGCGTCCTGCCTGTACAATGGCGGGGTCAATTTCATAGCCGTCGATCTTCAACGTCTCGCCATAAGCGGCGGTGGCTTGCCGGGCGGTGGTGCCGGCAGCCAGGCCGACGATCGCCATGGATTGGATGCTGGCGGGGTCAACCGGCGCCGGGTTGAAATAGGGAGCTGCCAGCACCTGTTCCCACGGGCCGGCGTAGATCAACTGGGTGGGATGGTAGATGGAGTGAATGCCCTGGCCTTCGTTCAAACGCAGGTAGCGGAAATCGCCATCCTGCAGAACCTGGATATAGTTGTAGGAGGATTCGGTTTCGTAGATCAGGCCGGCGGTGGGTTTGTCAAACCCGCGCATACCCAGCACTGCCAGCGCCGCAATCACCAGCGGCATCCACGACAGGCGCAAAGCCGCGCGCCAGCCCACATTCAAACCCATCAGCAGCAGAGTGACCAGCAGCATCAGGATGGATATGGCCAAAAAGGCGCGGTATGTGCCGATGGTGGGGATGAGCAGCAGGCCGGGCAGGAAAGTCCCCAAAAATGAGCCCAGGGTGGAAATGGCGTAGATGCGGCCCGAAATGCTGCCGGCCTGGGCAGGATCCTGGATGGCGAGGCGGATGGCGAATGGCGAAGCCGTGCCGAGCAGCGTGATGGGGACGATGAAGATCACCATCACCACCACAAAGGAGCCGATCAGCGCGCCCATTTGCAGCTGGTCAAATGCGCCAGCCGCCAGGCGCAGCACCAGGCC